>JAABRW010000054.1 GCA_011390695.1 Desulfotignum sp. | reverse complement strand
CGTTAAAATAATCTATGATACGTCAAAATCAGCTGAAATGCAAAAAAACGGTCTGCGTTCAAACGTGTTCATGTCCATGGCGTGTTTACTCTCTGAAACAGATGGCCGCGTCTTTGGGAAGCGCCAGTCCGGCACTCACTTCCAGGGCCTTGAAAATCCCGGATATGACCGGACAGGAAATGTGGGGAATGGTCTTTAAAAACGTTTCCAGCAGGGCGGAATGAAACTCCCCGGTCTGTCTGTTTTTAAACAGTTCCGTCATCAGATCCATCTCCTGACCGCCCAGAAGATCATTTACTTTCTGCCAGTTGGGACACTGGCTTTCCAGTCTGAACAAAGCGTTATAGCCATTTGTTTTTTTTGCATCAACCACGGTGGTGAAGCCGCAGATCCCGGCATTTATTTTAACGGTTGTCATTGTGATGTTCCTTTTTCATATCTTCATCAATGCCTTCAGGGCACGATCCAGGCTGGGTGAATTTTTTGCCGCACGTTCAGGCTGCCATGACGTGTTGATAAATTTACACAATACCTCGTTATAGAGAGGGCCAATGTGGGCGGCCCCTTTCGGCAGCATCTCCTGGTGAATCTTTTTTTTGCCTTTCCTGCGGATCACGGTCAGAAGGTGTTGTTTGGGGTCGTCCAGTTGATCCGGGGTCTTTGAAAAATTGTCACCGGGGATTTTGATGTATTCAGCCCAGGCCTCATGATCTGCCATTATCCAGGATTCCACCTCCCTGACAGCCATCCTGAAAATACATTGAGGCGGAAGATCAACAGGGACTTCCCGGGGTATGGCGAACCAGTCTCGGATCAAGGCACATGGACATTCTGCTTTGTCAAGATCCGTCAATACGAATGTGTGGCTGCCGGCCTTCGCCATGTTCAGGAAAGTGCGGCATTTGCTCTTGATGGCCCCAAACCCTTTCATAACAGCGGGGAATCCCTTTCGAAAAACAAGACGGTGTTTCAATCTGGAATTTCTGGCTGCTACGAGTTTGTCTGCTACAGCGGCGCTGGGCGTATCTTCAACAAAGGCAAAGCAGTAGACGTCTGTCATGTCAGATCCTCTGGACGGTTACAGCCGTTTGCGGCAAAAGTATGTCAGCGGGTGAGAGCCCGGCTTTCATGGCTTCGATATCAGCTTCAGTGGGCGGAATGATCCTGGTGGCTTCCCCGCTCTGTCCGGGCTGGAGGATCAGGAAGTTGCCGTCGATGCTTTGGTTGGACAGCATCACTTCACTGTGGGTGCTCACGAGAATCTGGCCGCCTGTTTTCTTCCGCTGCCTGGTCTTGTAGAGCAGATCCGGAATCTGCTCTACAATGGCATTGTGGAGTGACAATTCAGGTTCTTCAAGGAGAATCATCCGATTGGAAGAAAGCAGGGTCCACAGCATGGCCAGCAGCCGCAATGTGCCGTCGGAAAACTGATCTTCTCTCTGCCATCCCGCATTGGGACGCCAGTGGTTGTATAACATCTCAAGGTGGGGCCTGCCCGTGGTATCGTCTATTTTGAACTGCAGCTGCTCCAGATTGGGGATGACCTTTTTAAGAATGTTTTCAATGGTGCGGAGACGGTAATCGCGGGAGCGCTTTTGTGTGCCTGAAATTTCTTCAAGAAGGCCCTGGCCGAACGGATCAGATTCCAGGTGTCTCAACGAGAGCTGATCACTGAATTTTAAAAGCTGCGGCACCAGATGCAGGTATAGGACATCGGAAAAGAAATTCGATACCTCCCGGTATTCCCGGTTCATGTTTATCTGTTCCAGGTGTGTCTGAATTTTTCTCTCAGGGTCAGCGTTATCATCCGGATCAGGACGTGCCATCAGCTGGGTCCCTTTTTTCCACACCTCTTCTTTGATAACTATCGGCCGCTGCTTTCCTTTTCCTTCATAGTTGATCCAGAGCTGGTAACACCAGTCCGGCGGTTCTGTCGTATTGCCAAGATCTTTCCGGAATTCAAACTCCAGTTCTACCCAGGCCGGTTTCCTTGCCGCCAGGCTGCGGATTTTTTTCAGACCTCCCCGGGAATCGATGGCCTGTTGAAGTCCACCGCCCTTGGGATTGACAATGTCCCTCATGAAGCGGAAGATATCCAGCAGGTTGGATTTGCCTGACGCGTTGGGACCGATCAGATAGACCGTCTCTTTGAGGTCTGCATCGACGCTGGTAAAATTGCGCCAGTTTCTCAGTTTTAAATTGGATATGTACATACCTGGCCTCCATTTATCATCAGCCGGAGGGTTCTCTATGCCGGCCGGATCAGTATTACTATATTTGCGCGTTAACGTCCATTGATCGATTCCATGATCTGTTTGCAGCTTTCGACTCCGGCTTCCAGGTTTTCAATGATCTCTTTGGCCAGCACATCCGGGTTGGCAGCTCATCCCCGTGCAACCGGCTGGTGCTGTCTTTGCCAAGAGAGATCTGGGTTTGAAGTTCTTCGATGTTCATTTTTAAAATTCACTCGGAGTAATTCCGGTTTTTCCGCTGTTTTGTTTATTTGTCCTGGTATTTAACCCATCCAAGTTTAACTCTTTCGTTTTTGCTTTTATAAACGATAACGTAACCCTTCCTGTCCATTATGGCTATCTGCTGGTCAACACGGTTTGCAAATTGTTTGCGGGGGTTGCCCCGGGTTCTGATATTCCATAGTTTCAAGATGTAAGTCGGAACTTTCTCTCTGATACTGGAAAACTTTGGCCGTTTTTCCAGGACTTGAATAATTGCCTTACAGATCACATCCGTTTTTACCCGGAGGGCCTGGTGGATATCTTCCGGGATATCGGATGTGGCTCTGTCAACAAACAAGTCTTGTTGTTGGAACAATGATTCCAATGGCAAATTGTCATTTTTTGAAAAAGTTAAATCAATATCGTTTTCTTCAGTGAATTCATCTTCTTCCTCGTAACCGTCATCATTTTCCGACTCAAGATCTTGTTTGTCAGTGGCAGTCCCCGGCGTTATTCCCATCTGCTCCAGTTTAGACCAAAGCGTTTCGAGGGCTTTTTCAGGATCTGCGTAATATCGGCTTTCCCTGATTCGAAAAAATTGCCATCCGCATCTTTCCAGCTTTCGCTGCCGTTCCATGTCGGCGGTGTAAGCATCGACGCCATGCCAGAAGTCACCATCACACTCAACAGCAAGTTGCGATTTATCCCCCTGAACAACGATATCTATTCTTTTGTCTGCAAATGTATATTGTGGGACGATCCGGAATCCATTCCCGGCAATTTGAAGGGCCACATCTACCTCGAACCAGCTGTCAAAAGGTACAGGGGCCTTTTCTATCATTCTGTTCGCCTGGAAAGCCTGTTTCTTTAACTCTTCAGCATCCTCTCCCAATGCTTGTGAAATATAGCTTGTCGGATTCAGGAAATGCTCAAGCAGACGTCTTCTGAAGCATTGTTCACTCAAATGGTTTACTGTAGCGGAATGAAAGAGCCACATTTGATCCCGGGCACGGCTGGCAGCGACATTGAACCGTCTTTGATCAGATGCTTTGGTCATTGTACCGATTCGTTCATTGGGGGCAGCAACCATGCTCAAAAAAATGATGTCACGTTCATCTCCTTGAAAGCTATATGGGTTCCCGCAGATGAGCCTTCTGTTTTCCATCTCTTCGGCCCCTATTGTCTGGAGCAGTTTTTCCTCGATATGGTAAGCTTGTGCTTCTCCCTGAAGCACTATCACACCCATGGTCATTCCCTGATACCGTTCATCCATGCAGCATTTTTCCACTGCTTCAACAAGTGCATCTGCTTCGGGGCGGTTAATTATCCGATTCCCTGTACCTTCCCGGTAACCGTTTGGGATTGTCGTGATTTTGAGGGGCTCCAACCGGTCAGGCGGATACTGCCGAAGTGGAATAAGCGGGTCTGTGCGGTAGCAAAGGTCGTTACTGAATCGGATGATTTCAGGCATACATCTGAAATGCTCACGCAGGCTTATCCTGTTACTGAAGCGGATACGGCCGTGATCAAACAAACTGCTCTCCACGTCGAACGAGTCGGCATGATCGAAATCATGAAGATAATTTCGCATTAACTGCTGAACCTGTGCCCTGTTGACACCTACCGCTTCAGGACTGATCTGCTTGTCGTCCCCGACAACAAGCACCCGTGTCCCCAGATACAGAAGGGGAAGTCCTTCCGGTCCGCATTGTGAAGCCTCATCGATAATAATAACATCAAACACTCCGGCATCGGCATCCACTGTTTCGTAAACCCGGTGCAGGGGCATAATCCAGGCAGGCACCGCAGTTCTACATTGATTCAGATGTCTTTGTGCGTTTTTTCTATGGGTGTAGGCATGTTTTCCCGTGCCCTTACCCAATTTTTTCATTGACTGCTGCCAGGACATCAAATGCCGCCGGTGTTCCTCTTGCATTCTGGTAAAACAAAACTGCCAGGCTTTCATGGATGCCAGGTTTGCCAGGTCATTTCTGATTTGTTCATCAAGCCTTTTCGAATGCCGTTCAAAACTGTCAATGTCTGCTGATAAAAAATCGGTAAGCCAGGTATTGGCTTGGGCCCATGCCCATGCCTGGGGTAGCTTGTTGAGGCGTTCCGCCCAAAGGGGTGCTTCTTTGCAACGGGCCAGATGGCCGGCCAGGTTCGGGGCCGTTTCCGCAAGTTTTCCAATCACGAGCCTCTTTTGGTGTACACTTTGCTCTTTTTTATGAAGAACGGCTGCCTCTTCAAGTAACTGGCAATATAAATCACAATCCCTTTCCTGGAAGGCTTTTGAAATGCGGCCATTGATAGGGTGTGTATTTTTTCGAACAGCACACGCAGCCAGGCTGTCTTGAAACTGCATTATCTTGTTGTTGATTGTGAGGGCATCAATCTGAGCAAGGACAATTCGGCAAATTTCTGCTAAAGAATCCACAGAAGCAGGATCCTCCCAGCGGGGGCCCTGTAAACCAGAAATTTGCTGGAGATTTTCTTTTACCGCTTCCCGTTTGTCATACAAGCCGATAATATTTTCCAAAGCTTCATGCAGTTCGTTGATTTCTGCAACCTGCAATGGAAAGGGACCATTGTGACGCTCCGCCTTTCCATCCCATAGCGACCACACATAGTTCAGTTCCTGCGCCACAGTGAGATAGTTAATGAGTTTTTTCAGAGTATCTAAGTTGCCACACTTCTGGCCGTCCACTTTGACTTTTTCGATGAAGTCACCATGTTCCCGAATCGTTTTGGGCTTGAAAAGCCAGAGTCCGGTTCCTCCACCGGCTTCAAAATGCGTTTTGAGAATTTTTGCATCATGAAGAATTTTTTTTCTGTCAAAATCGTTGGGGATGATTACGTCAACATTGTCAACTTGATCGGCAAGAATAGATATATTGCTGGTATGATGGATAGAAAGCCTTAACAACTCTTTCCACGGGGTATCCGCATCTGTCAAAACATCATAGACGGCTTTTTTTATCCACGGCAATGGTCGTTGTTGAACGGTTCTGCTTTCAGCGGAAAAATCAACCAAGAATTCAAGCAGTGTTTCAACCTTGTCTTTGCCAGCATCAAGCAGTGCTTTTCCCTCTGGGGTGTCAACCTTTGTTTTTCCCTGTTCCGCTTTTTTCAGTGCGTCGGATTCTCTTGAAAAGGTAGCACTTACTACTTTACCCGCCGGCAGTCGGTTAGAGTCCGGCAGAATAAGGGTGAGTTCCTTTTCTGTTTCTGGATCGATATCGACAATATCCCTGCATAAGCCCCTGATTTCTTCATGAGTTAATGGTAGCGGATCTTCTACAGCTGGCGTGTCAGTGAACCATTCATACTGGACAGTGTCTATGCGGAGATCTCTGGCGATCCGGGCAGCTGTACCTGAATATTGACCGCAGATATCATGCTTGAAAGTTTCAGATTCCCGTAGTGCCATTATTTTGTGATCAGTTTCAGCTTTGGTTCTTCTGTAGGAATCGATGCGGTATTCGAGGAACTGAATCCGTTGATCATTGTCTGCTTCTTCTCTTTTGTCCCGGCGCGTTAGAATTCCTGTCACACTTTTTTCAAGAGATTCCCTTTCTTCAGTCCCCTGACTGAGAAGGTTGATGCAGAGCGGCTTGATTTC
>JAABRW010000053.1 GCA_011390695.1 Desulfotignum sp. | reverse complement strand
TGCCGCCGCAACCGGATCGATGGCGTGAAAGCAAAAAAAAGCCACGGCATATGCCAGGCCTACCACCCCTATGGTCAACAGGGCTGATTCCCCGGGTCCGACCTGACTTATGTCGAGTTTGTCTATCGCATATCCGATGCGGGCGATCATCTGACCGACCACCATGATTGTCACGGGCAACCGGTGTCCGGGTGACGTGACAGCCAGCCGGACCAGAACCACAAGGTTGACCAGGCCCAGAAGAAAGACAAAACTGTGGAAGACCCAGTAGAGTCTGCCGGGGGACGGAACCACATACCTGTCCAACCGGAACCCGGTCCAGATGAGGTGATGAAAATCGTTGGTCACGGTGATCAGAACCGAGAGCAGGGGAACCAGAAACAGGAGCACATAAATCCGGCGGGTCAACCATCGACCCATGCCGGCATATTCAAGAACAAAACAGGTCATGATGGCGGCAACCGGCAGTTGCCAGACGTTTTGAAACTTCACCCAGAAAACCTGTGTGGAAAATTCAACGGCAGACAGCTCCAGGATCAGCCCGGCCGTCCAGAATCCGCAGAAAAACCCTGCGGCCGCGAACGGTTTGGCCGCCGGTATGTGCCGGTGGCGCCAGCTGTATATGCCCAGCCAGATTGATAAGGCGAATGTGATTACAGCGGGCCAAATATCGGGGCTGTATGAGTAGGACCAGCTCATCGTAAAAATTATCTGAATCCTTTATAAAACATTCAAAATTAGGATTAGGCTAACAACTTGTTAATTGTCAATAGAAATTTTACGGAGTTTGACTATAGCTGTCGCATAGGCATGAGATTCCTGGGAATGAGGAACCTGTTTCAGCTGTAACAGGATTCGGCTACATAACATCTGAGGCAGAGTTCATTCCGTCACCCTACAGTTACCTTTGACCTGTTATACATTGCCATTTTTTACTTCTCATATCCACTGCATAAATTTTCATTTCCTTAATAAATTGTGGATACCAACGCTATCAAAAAACCGCAAAATCATATTTTAGTGATAGGATATGGTAAATTGTCATTGGGATATTCCAATAAGCTGGCTTTAATCTTTCACCCCGATTGAAAATTTTTGGTAAATTTTCTTGCATTTTGTCTGCCGGTGATTTATTAAATATTACTGGGGGGAAAACGATATGTTCCTTTTATTGCAAAGCGAAACAGAGACATTCAGGGCATGGCTTCGAAAGGTGATAAAAAAAGACAAGAACCTGATGATCAATGGGAAGAAAGTTCGGGCGAAACAACTGGCAAAACTGCTGAAAATCAGTGAGGCCGCTCTGACAAGCTATCACTCCGGCAGAAAAAACCTCCACGGGGAAAGAACCTTTCCTAAAATTCCTCTTCACATCCAGCACGAGATTTTGCGGCTCACCGGGACATCCCGGGAAGAGATGTTGAAAATTGGAGAGAACGAACTGAATCCGTCCCTTAATAGAGGTAGACTCATTTCCATCACAGACACCCAGATCGACCGGCGGATTTCTCCGGAGAACATCCAAAAACTTGCCCAACTGCGCCGTCGTGCACTTGAGTTTGACGATCAGGCCCTGGGCACTGAACTTGTCCGCACACTGATCGAAATAGAAAAACTGGACGCCACCACCCTCAAAGAAGTGCAGGACGTCCTTCAGGTGAAGCTCAAGTATTTGATGCGTAAAAAAGAATCGGAATCACGCCACCAGAAAAAAACCTCCTTCAGCTGAAGGGCTTTCATAAAACAACCGTTAAATAAACAGGCCCATGCACACCGCTTGGGTGAACAGAAGACAGGCATCCGGGCTTTCCTGCGCCAGGCCCTGATCTGAAAGGGCCAGAAAGCTTAAAACAATCGCCGTAATTGCCAGGCGGCAAAATCGATGTTGCATGGACACCTCCCGTGAGACATGGTTGTCGGAGCCTTATCTTTTCGGTCAAATTAGGATAGAAAAATACTTTTTGTCAAGGGAAGAATGTAGCGCCATGCCACCATAGGCTTGGCAGGCAAAAATACTTCCCGCCTGAATAAATCGCCCTTTCATCCCCGGGAAACGTTCCTTGAAGGCACCTCCGATCTATCCTGGTAATTGTCGCCGGAAGTTTGGCCAGGTGGGGATCAAGGAAAATGACCTTGAGGTTTTTCCAAGCTCATTAACGGGGGAGGATATCAGGTTCTGGTGATTAGGGATGCCAAGATGTGGTTGCGTTGTCGTATCTGAGCCATTTGCCTGGAAAACCCTTTTTAACTGCGTGGCCGGGAAATGTCCTGGAATAAGATACATCCTGTGAAGGTGTTTACAAAACTTGGTACCACAATGTAATGGGAGGGAGGAACGTATCGTTCCTCCCTGTCCTGGTCTTTACAAAAGTTAGGGCCGGAACCAATCTACCCTTGGTAATAGCTGGTTCACACGGCCAAGCTTCAATGAACCAGGCATTCCATTCGGCCGCAGTTCAGTGTTTTCTTTTTCAAGATGAATAGCCTTCTCCGGGTAATCAGTTAAAAGCTTCCGTAACTGCACGGGGTCGCTCAGCAGTTCTTCCATGAGGTTTTTCTTAGATGCATGCATATCGCAAACATCTGCGGCTTGTCCGGCTGCGTAGAACCTTGGGTCAAGGTTCCACGCAGCTGTGGGCAGCATCGGTCTTTTTGAAGTGCTGCACGCATCTGGCGACCGGACAATCGAAAATCTGTATGTTCTGATCGATTTTGAATTCAAGACCTATCGGTACGCTCGATCCCGCCGGATACAAGATTGCCAGGGTGTCGAGCAGAAGGCCTCCGCCCTCGGTCATACCGTGGTTTGAATACATGCGCATTGTCGGTGTCGCCTGTCCCTGAACGATCGGAATCTGCGTCCCTGCCGAATTCTCATCCAGCGACTCGATGTTTATTGTTCTAGTTGTGCCGTTCTCCTCGGTTATGTTCATCGAGCGTTTCTCGAGCCACATCATGGGATCGCGCAGGATCGGTTCGTAGAATTGGTCCAGAACCTGATGAGCGGTGACGCGTGCATAGCCGTCCACGATGTCCGGATCCCCAGGGATGGGAATCGGTGACTTTATGCAGCCCGAAGGCTTTGCGCATTCAGCCGCAAAATTGATATATGGCGTTACGCCGAAGGTACTCGCCTCCGAATCGGACAGCTTCTTCAGTGCCGTCGGCTTTTTCACAGTCAGGTTGAGAGTTGCCACGCATCGGGTGCCGTCTGATTTCTCAATTTCAACCTCAAGGCCCACATCGCCCTTAAGGGCACTCGGCACCTTGGCCTTGATCGAGACCTCCCTCGTCGTGGGGCTTTCGCCACCTTCCGTAAAATATATCTTGTCCTCACCCTGCGTGATCGACCACCTGTATTTTCGGGCGGTTCCCTTCGTCAAAAAGGCCTTCAGCCCAACCGCCGGGACGATTCCGGTGCCGTTGTCACATCCGTAGATCACAGTTGAATCGGTCGTATACTGTATATGACATTCTGGTGTTTTGGCCCGAAGGTAAAGTGTGATGCTGGATCCGGGTTTACAGCCTGGTGTGGCCTGCGAGGTACTTCCGACTTCCTTGGTAAGCCAAATCTCATCGCGGGTGAGAAGGGTTTCGAACGCCTCCTTTGTCATGTTCCACTCTGTGCCAAAACAGCCGAGCGCCGCTGTTGCCTTTCGGTTGGTTGAGGTGAACAGGACGTCAGGGGACTCCACCTCTATCTTCATACTGTCGTCTTCAGAACGGCCCATAACGACCCAGCTGTGAAGATGCCCGTACCTATTCTCATCGCTCACTTCGGATTTGGTGAAACTCTCCCATTCCGTGCAGCTTCCAGGGATGTAATAGCTGGCTTTCAGGCATTTCCTGCCACCAATATATTTGGTATCGATCTTCGTGGATATTGTGTCAAAGGAGTAGTTCCGATTTCCGGTGAATTTGCCCTGCTTCAAACTGTACTCATGGCCGACGATCAGGTTTCCTACGAACTCCTCCACCACTTGATAGGAATAGTCCGTCCAGATCCAGCCCCTGTGAGGGGTGGATTTGAATCCGCCATTCACGATGATGAGGCCTGTGAGCGGGAATGCCTCGGGGATGTCAATGGGTTTCTTATCGGAAGCCCGGGGTGCCTGGCTTTTAAAGGCGTTGAAATTGATGTTCATGATCTCCCGGCGGCGTTTTATTTCCTCCTCGGGTGTATCCGCCGGCTTGAGGTTCCCGGCAGGTGACGGTCCGAGTTTTTGCTGGCCAACATCAAGCGCTTCTTCTGCAAGTTCCTGCAGCCTTCCCATGATTTCTAACATACGCGGCATGTTCGCGGACTCGATTTCAGTCTCAAGTGCCTGTACTTCGGCTTCTATCTCCTCAAGTGTTCTGGCGTGGGATAGCCCAGAATATATTATCATCGGAAGAATGACCAGAATAAGAATAAAAATATGTTTCCGTGTGTAATTCATAGCAGATTCTCCTTGTTAGGACAGCCTTTCCAATGTTTCATGCTGCGCTCCAATGAATAAGGAACCGAGTCCGCAGCAGTGGCTGGTTAAGGTTCAATTTAAAGCCAAGGCGTGGCAGTCAGAGGATAATTCAACTTTTTTTTATTGATTACCTTGAAAAAATGGTTTGAATTATTCATATTTTACCGTAAATTTTTTGTAGTGCAATTGTCAATAAAATATCAGGAGTTTATTTTGACAAGAATAGCAACCATACAAATTCGTGTTGATCCAGCGGTAAAACAAAACGCTCAAATCATATTAAAAAAATTATAGTCGCTGCTGTCGATGCTGCCACGAAGGATGTCGGCAGAGCCCCAAGAGCCAAGCTTCCAGAGAGGTTAAATCAAGGGTCATTTAAGCGCTCCTGTTTGAATTTGAGATGCAGATAGGGGTGCTATTGCATATGGTGAACAAAGATACAAGCGAAAAATCAGTAGAGAGCATTGCGGCCATATCTATCCATATCCTTCTGGATCACCTGAACCTGCTTGCCATAAACCATACCAGAAACAAACTGTCTGGCCCGGTTTCCGAAATCCTGACCCTTCTCCGGGCAGTCGATTCCATACAGCCGAATCTTTTATTGGGTAAGGTCCTGGAGAACGGTGATGGTATCACCATCGGCGACTCCGAGCACTTTCAGCAAAGCTGTAATACTGGTCATTTTCCATGTTTATTACCAGGTGTTCATGTACGGTGATGCCTATGATCTGAGCTGCTTTGATTATCCGTTCTGTAATATCGTTATCGCAGGGGGAAAGGCTCTGTGCCCCCACTCGGATGGTTGTGGCATAGAATCATAGCGGCTGCATTGGATAATATGGCGGGTTTCAAAACCTCTCTCGGGTGCACTGAGGCCGATGTCAACCCGCCTGCGGATACAATGTTCATGCCGATGGGATGATTTTTGGTATCCAGCAGCAGTACACAGAACTGTTCCCTGTCAGGCTGCCCCAGTGGCAATATGAGATTTTGCATCATACGCTGGGCTTCAACGGGGCTACATAAGAGGACCCGATCAAACTTAACGTGCTGATCTCTGACCAGGCTTACGCGGTACACGGAAACAAAGGTGTCATCCGGGTTTGGTAATGCTGTCTTTTTCATGGCATCTCTTTGTGAAAATGAGAAAGGCTTTTCTGGAACAAACAGCAGGGCAATCGCATGTAGAAATTATTTGCTCAGGATTTTAAGCAGGTAGCTATGATCCCAGGCAGCCTTTAAACGTTTGGTCTGAATGCCCCGTTTGAGTGATTTTTCCTGTTTTAGAAGATTCATGGCCATATGCCGCAGTATTCCAAAATTTTCAGGTGCGTGATCTTTTCGAACCCGGCAGTGATCCTCACGGAAAGAGATGTCCAAACACCAGTGTAGACCATTTTCAATACCCCAGTGCTCGCGGATGGCATTGCCTATCATCGAAGCATTATTTTGAAGACTGGATATAAAATAAGCGTCTTCAGTAGAAATCTTGCCATCGACATCCCGAGTACGGGTGACTTTACAGATTGTTTTAAGACCGGCCCACAGGTGTTTCTCCCGGAACCATTCAATATCGCTGCTTGTCGTGTAACTCCGGGTTTCGATACGGCCATGTTCGCCATCAATGGTTTGAAAAGAATCTATCTTTGTTTT
>JAABRW010000052.1 GCA_011390695.1 Desulfotignum sp. | reverse complement strand
TCGTGCTTCGGTTGCCGGTTGCTGGCGGGTTGATCCGGAAAATGATTGCGGCCCGGTTCACCCGGACACTGGGATCTCTGCTGGAAAACGGGGTCCCGGTGATGACGGCCCTGTCCATTGCCGGCAGGATTGCCGGAAACCGGGTGATTTCCGATCTCATCTCCACGGCCGCCGACCGGGTGGAGCAGGGCGGTACCCTGGGCGACGCACTTTCCTCAAATCCCTATTTTCCCTCCCTGGCCGCCCGCATGGTCCAGGTGGGGGAGACCAGCGGGGAGCTGGAAAAAATGCTGGTCAAAACCGCAGATCTGTACGACCGGGAAGTGCAGGCAGCAGTGACCGCAGCCACGGCCCTGGTGGAACCGGTGATCATTCTGGTCATGGGCGTGGTGGTGGGCCTGATCATCCTGGCGGTCTGCCTGCCCATTGTCGAGATCAATCAGTTGATTTTGTAGGGGGCAGAAACAAGTTCAGGCCTGGATTTTTGGGTGTCAATTTCGCATTCAGGTGAAATTTCTTGTCACCCGTCCGAAGACATTTTCTCCAAATAACTTTACAGCCTTGCATCATTTTGGGGGCACCGCTTTGTTTTTAAGGCAAGATTATTGACTTTTTTTTGATCGGTTACTATAGTGCCCGAGAACGAATCAAGGACGGTAATGTTCAGTTTGTTTCTTCGGGGACATCCAAGCTTGTCTGGAGGCGCATGAAACAGATATTTTGCCGGTGCTTACTGTCATGCCAGATCATTTTGATGCTTGCGGCAGTGCCTGCCGGTCATGGGTATTCGGAAGACGGCATGGATCCATCCGCCATGGTTCAGATATTGAAGCAGGCGGACCAGGCCAGAGGAAACCGTGCCGGCATCACCTGGCAGGTTTCCATTATGTCCGATACATCCAGCGCGCGATCCCCCATGGTTTACGATGTCAGGGCACGCGGTTTTGATACCCTGGCAACCGCCATCTCACCGGCAAAGGACAAGGGAAACAAGGTGTTGATGGTCAACGGAAATATGTGGTTTTACAAACCCGGACTCAGCAAGCCGGTGCCCATATCCACACGGCAGAAACTCATGGGAAACGCCGCATACGGCGACATAGCCGCCACCAATTATTTTGAAGATTATGATGCCGCCCTGCTGCATCAGGAAATGATCGATGATCAAGCCTGCCATGTGTTCGACCTGACAGCCAGAACAAACACCGCCACCTATGATCGCATCCGGTACTGGGTTTCAATGAGCCGTAACGTGGGATTGAAAGCTGAATACTATACGGTGTCCGGAAAAAAGATCAAATCTGCCAGAATGTTTTACCGAAAAACGGTGGACATGGATGGGCAAGAAAAACCCTTTATATCTGAAATCCAGATTTCGGATGCCGTCATCAACACAGACAAAACCGTTCTTAAATTTGACAATCCCCAATTGGCAGCCCTGCCGGATTCTCTTTTCAATCGGAATCTTTTGAAAAAATAACCAGACCCTGTAAGAAGGAGAGTGACAGTTGGACAAAAAAAGTGTTGCAATTTTAATAACATTCTTCATGTTAATGGGTTACAGAACCGTTTCACAGTCTTTTGCCGCTGATGACGTCATTTCCATGCATGCAAATTCAGGAATGGATGAATCTAAAACAGATTTGTCCCTGGAACGTGAATCCGGTTTTGAACAGATGATTCAGGACCATCTGTCATTCAGGATGGATGTGTTGGGGTATGGGATCCTGCGCAGCCCGGAGACTGATTCCAGATTGAATGCCGGAAATGTTCTGGGTATCAGCACCTGGCAAAAAGAATTGAGTGTCCGGCCGGATATCAGCATGGACCTGGACCGGTTATATCTGTCTGTCAAGCCCAGGGGGTCCGTGGTGTATCAGAAGTGGACAAAAGGGCCGCTGGACGGTCAATCCGATACAGACAAAGATGTTTTTGTGAACGAATGGCTGGCCCGGGTGAAAATGACCGATGAATTGTTTGTCTCTTACGGCAGGGAAAATCTTCAGTGGGGGCCGGCTTTTCTGATCTCTCCGTCCAATCCGTTCATCAAGGATAACGGGCGGGACAACCCGAAAACCGAAGTGGGGGGACTGGATTTTGCCCGCCTGGTGTGGGTGCCGCATTACAACTGGTCTGCTTCGCTTATCGCCAATTTCGATGACGGTGCCCATACGTTTTTCACCGAGTTCAACCAGAAATACGCAGTAAAGATCGATTATACGGGCTTTGAAAAATATGCCAGTATGATCCTTTCCCATGAAGAATCCGGCAAAGATGCCCTGGGATTTTATGCCGGATGGTCGTTTTCTGATGCCCTGCTTTTATATGGTGAGGCAAGTGTCGGTATAAACACCCCGGCACAGGACAGGGACCTGGATCCGGATGCCCTGGTGGGCTTCTCATATACTTTCAAGGCCGGACCGTCACTGGCCTGTGAATATTTTTACAATGACCAGGGACATACCGGCCCGATTCACGAAGCGTTTCCTCCCTTTGGAAGCGCTAATCCGGATGATGTCCTGATCCGGAAACATTATGGTCTGTTACAACTGTCGGATCACAATATCGATGACGTGTTCAATTATGTGCTCAGATGGATACTGGATATGGATGACAAGTCAAACCGGTTTATCGGAATGATTGAATATGAGATGGGCGACCATTGGAAGTTGTTTGGTATCGGGGATGTCTTCAACGGCAGCACCAATGATGAGTTCGGGAGTTTGAACAATTATTCAATTTATGCCGGTTTGCAGTGGTCCTATTGACAATCATTCTGGAAATCTGCCTGCCCTTTATGGAAATCAGCCAGCTGATCATTTAATCCTGCAGCAGCCCGGCGGCCGTTCGATTTGTTCAGACATGCCCCAGGGCATCCACTATCCCGCCATGGGCTGCTTTTCTGGCGGGAATGATGGACACAATGATTGACAGGATCACCAGAAAGCACAGCGTGACACCCATATAGACGGGTACGAGATAAATTTCCAGAGGGATATAATCCACAAAATTGGGTGGCATCCACTGAGGATCCAGCAGTTTGACTAAAATCCAGGCAAGCAAGGTGAGCCCCATACCGGCCAAAGAGCCGGCAACACCCAGCATGGCGCTTTCAATGGCAAACAAAGACACCACACCAACGCGTTTCATCCCTAAAGCCCTGAGTGTTCCGATCTCCCTGGTACGTTCCAGGACAGTCATGCTCAGGGTGTTGACCACACTGGTAACGGCAATGGTGAGAACGATAGCAAACACCAGAAGAAAAATGATATCAAACATGTTCTTGACCTTTCGGTAAAACGGGGCCATTTCCACCCAGGACTTGACTTCCATTTCCAGCCCGTTTTCCATAAAAGTCTGTTGAAGCAATTTCCCGACAGGGGCGGTGAGGGCGTCATCAGACAGCAGCACGGACAGGCTGCCGACGCTGTTTGTATCGTAAAGAGACTGGGCAAAGGCAAGGGGAATGGATATGATCATGTCGTTGAGTTCTTCGACCGGGACATTGAATTTCTGGCGGATCTCCATATCAAGGGCATTGATTCTTCCGTCCACGGTCGGTGCCATCACAACGGCACCCGATCCGATATCCAGTGCCAGTTTGTCTGCCAGCCCGTGGGTAATACCGGCGCCGTAGATCATATCATCCGTGAGGGGGTCTCCATCATACAGCTTGAGGCGGCGGATCATCCCTGTGACTGATTCCTGTATCATCCGGGTCTGTGAGGGGACTTTGCCCAGGCCGATGAAAATGGTGGAGACCTCTCCGTTGCTGATCAGACCCGTGATCTGGAGCTGCGGGGTGACAATCTCGACTTCCGGCAAATCATTACAGATATGCGTGATTTTCAGTAATTCCTCATTTGTGATCAGAAATTTTGTGGGATCGATTTTTCCTTCGGTCAAGAAGCCTTTTTTGTATATGGACAGGTGGCCGTTGGCATGCACATAGATGAATGAATTTTTCAGGTTGGTGAAAATGTAGGCGGTAAATCCCCCGAAAACATTGATGGCGGCATATCCCATGGCAATGGCCAGGATCGTATACACAGAACGCCGTTTGTTCCTGAACAAATTTGCCAGGGCATACCGGAGCCAGATCCCTTTGTCAAAAGCCATCACCATCTCTCCTGAAAGCCGGTACTGCGGTCTTGGACAAGCCTGCTTATTTCCGGGAGATCCTCTTTTATCCGGCCGTCCTGCAGCTGGACCCGTCGTTTGACCCGGGACAACAATCGTTGATCATGGGTGGAAAAGATAAAGGTGGTTTTTCTTTGGATATTGATTTCCTTCATCAGGTCGATGATTTTCATGGCATTTTCGGAATCCAGGTTGGCGGTGGGCTCATCCGCGACAATTAAGGGCGGATCCGTGATAAGTGCTCTGGCAATAGCCACCCGCTGCTGCTGGCCCCCGGACAGTTTGCCGGGCCGGTGGGTGATATGATCTAAAAGACCCAGCGCCTCAAGCAGGTCCGCCGCTTTTTTTCTGCCGGTCTTTCCGGCGGTGCCCTGGATTTGAAGGGGGAGCAGGACATTGTCTATAGCGGACAACACCGGTATAAGATTGAAGTTCTGAAATATAAATCCGATGTGTCTGTTTCTCATGTCACTTTTCTGATCGTCGGACAGGGAATCGACCGCGGTGCCGTTAAACAGCAGCGTACCGGATGATGCATCGTCCGTCAGGCTGATCAGGTTGCACAGGGTGGTCTTTCCCGATCCGGACGGACCCCAGATGGCGATGAATTCTTTTTCATGGATGCACAGGTCCAGCTTTTGTAATGCCGTCACAGCGGTTTCACCCATCATATACGTTTTTTGAATGTTTTTAAGCTCGATAAGGGGTGTCATCTTGGTTTACTCAACTTTGACATTAAACGGCCCTGTTATTTGATAATCAATACCTGCCCAGGTAACCTTATGTCCCACCAAGGCCGAAAAACAGATACCAAGATGCAGTATGTGAGTCAAGGGCGATCCAATTGTTTCAAGAAAAAGGCATTTGAGATGATAATTTCGAATGCCAAGAGTGTATCTTATAAAGCCAAAGCGAATTAATCCTCTGATCACCATGGCAATAAAAAAAGCTGAAAAAAGAAATATATCAAACCCAGCAGGTTGTATGAAAAGTTTTGTGATAAGTGCAAAAGAAGTCAACGTAAACCCGCCAAGTAAAATAACAGCAATAAAGAGATGGAACTTGTAATAAAATCGGGCACACATATATTGTCGCCGGCCATCACTGAGGCCTTTTACGGATTCAATAACTGCAACACAATCAAAGGATTTATGGTTTTGAGTTTTCAGTCGCTTAACAAAAAAATGATAACGGAAAATAAAATAAATTACATTGCCGACACAGATCCACGCCAAAAGAACAAAAATGATATTAATGAGGTTCAATATATCACACATTCTCTTTGGGATGGGGAATGATTTCTGCTTCTTGTAAAGCCAGAATACAGGCTTTCAGAACATCTTTGTCAATCTGTATCTGAGGGAGTTGTAATGAAGATAAAATATCTGTGGTTTGTTTGCAGGAAATTTCAAAGGCCGACTCACCCAGTGTGGTCATTGTCTCAATGACTTTTATATCGTTGGCGTTCAAATAATCAGCCAATGGATGGGTTAGCGGGGCTTTTGTAAATAAATCCATTGACAGGGAATGCCAATGGGAGGCTTTTACAGGTTCCAGCTCAAATCCCAGTTTGACCGCTTCAAGACTTAAATCGCGAAAACGGGTTTGGGTTCCAAATAAATGAAGTGTTTTATCTGAATGATTATCAATGATTGATTTAGTGATAGCCATGGAGACCGCCTCCACCGGAGCCAGCAGAAGATTCATTTCTGAATCCGGATACTTTCCTATGTGGAGAGAGGTTTGGAACATCCGCCAGATAAAGTCGCCTGCCAGGGTAATCATGCTGTTTTCACTGAATATAAGACCTGGTCGATAGATATTGCAGGGCAACCCTTTTGCCTGCATTCTGCGGATGACATATTCACTGATCCATTTGGATTTGAGATAGCCGTTTTGAAGCCCTGAAAGCGTTTCAGGAATATCATTTTCCGTATAGGAACCATTCCGGGTCATATCTGTGAAACAAATTCCGATAGATGACACATAGTGCAGGGGAA
>JAABRW010000051.1 GCA_011390695.1 Desulfotignum sp. | reverse complement strand
TGCGGGTGACAAAGGTGATGGGATATTCCTTGGTATCGGAAAACAGGTCCGGGGTATCATTGCAGAACGAGCATTTGGTGCCGCAGAAAGGAGAATTGAATACATTGTGACAATCTTTGCCCAGAACCTCTTCTTTTTGGTATCCGGTGATTTTTTCCGCTTCTTTGTTAAACACCGTGATGATACGTTCTGTGGTATGGGCAATAATTCCCAGTTTGAGATTGTCCAGAACAAGGTTCAAATTGTCCCGGTCCAGAAGGCTGCGGGTAAAATTTTTCATGACAGGTCATTTCCGGCATCAACAGGTTCATATGTGTACAAAACTGATGCCTTAAATGACACATTTGTGTATCAAGGGCAATGTTTTTTTTGTCCGGCAGGCAAAAAAATATAACAATTCAGTCATCCTCCCAAAAAATGCAGTCTTTGGGGCAGTTTTTGATGGCTTCATGGATATCGTCATCCTGGTAGCCATCCAAAGGCTTAACCTGGACAAAGCCTGAATCGCTGATTTCAAAGGCATGCGGGGCCAGTTCCACACAGATTTCACACAAGATGCATGCCCCCAGATCAATGGCAGGTCGTTTCATTTATCTGCAATATCCTTTTTTTGCCTGTTCAGTTTTGGGATCTGCTACTGTATCATCCCACCAGCCTTTCTGGATATGGGCCTGCTTTTCCTTTAAAGCCAGGTCTAAAATCCGGTATCCGGAATCCAGCAAAATTCCATACAGCACCCCGCACCCGGGATCTTCATGATTGTCATACCCCTGGCGTGCCAGATCTATCATTTCATTGGCCATGTCAATGGTGCGGGCAATGTTTTTATCACATTTTTTGCGCGGCATCCGGCATTCCTTTATTCTTCATATTATCTGGATTCGGTCTTGTTTTCAATACCGGCCCGTGCCAGGTCACAGATCCGGGCGGGTTCAAAATGCCATCCTGTATACACCTGTATTTTTTTTGTATCTTCCAGAATGTATCCGGGCAGACGTCCGGCACTCTGGGAACCGGCAGAAGCCAGCGCCCGGACAGCATACGCTTTTTTAATTTTATCTTCAGAGTCAAGAAACAATGCAATCAGCCCGGCCAGGTAGGGAGTCATTTTGTCAGGAAAAGCGGTGATACAGGTACCGACTCCCCACAGCACCCCCTGCTGCAGCACAGGATTGTCAATGTAATTGGCTTTCGGATCCAGAAAGGAAAAGAGAATGGATGCATATTCATCGGCAAGGGCCGGGCTGCGGCCCAGGATTTCTCCCATGGCTTCGGCAGATCCCCATCCGATTCCGCCAGATTCATCATTGAGGTTCCACATAAGGCGCCGCATCAGATTCCGTGCGTTTTCCATGCGCCGGTCTGCCAGGCGTTTCCCCACAAATCCCATGGCAGTGACACTGCGGAACTTGATCAGTTCATCAGGGGTGTAGAAATGGGAGAACAGATGTCCCACCAGCTGTTTGCCCGGAATTTTCTCCAGCTGGTCCAAGGCCGCTTGTCTGTCTCCGCTTTTGAGTATTTCTCTGACCCGTTGCCGGGTTTTTCTGCCGTGTGGTTTGACCATAACCTTTCCTGTAATCGGTTGATTAAATTAATTATAAACATAAGCATAAATCATACCATGGTTGAATTATGGGATAAATGCGTGTATGGGTGGTACTTATCCAGGACAATTGGAGACCATTTTGAATTTTCGGGATCTGTGCAGTTCCGGCGTGTGTAATTGTTATCTGGGAAATTTTGTGAAAGAAGTTTGAAACTTTTATGGAAAAAGGCGATACTTGCCTTGACACGCGGTGACAGGAGAGGTAGCACCTGTTTTGGGTTTTGCTGTATGAGACTTTTTGGTGCAGCTTTTCAGTCAATTATAAGGAGAATGGTGAATGGACTTTTTTTTCAAGCCCGAAGGAATTGCTGTAGTAGGTGCCACAGCCAGTAAGGGAAAGGGTGGGAATATCATTGTGTCAAATCTTAAAAAAGGGTATTCGGGAAAAATTTATCCCGTAAATCCCGGATACACAGAGATTGAAGGATTACCCTGCTATTCTTCGCTTGCGGATGTGCCTGATCCTGTGGATCTTGCCATTGTGTTTGTCGCAGCGCACATGGTGCCCCGGGTAATCAACGACTGTGCCAGAAGAAACATTCCCGGCGTCATGATCCAGTCGGCCGGATTCTCGGAAACCGGACCCAACGGGACCGCACTGCAGCAGGAGATCAAACAGATTGCCGAAAAAACCGGCATCCGGCTGTGGGGCCCCAACTGCATGGGTCTGGTTGATGCCAACCAAAGGTTTGTATTTTCTACGGTGACCCCGGCCATATGGGATACCGGACTTGCCTGCGGCAACGTGTCCCTGATCGCCCAGAGCGGCATGCTTGCCGGGGCCTTTCTCATCGATCTCATGTCCCACGGCACCATGGGGATCTCCAAAGTCTGTTCCATAGGCAACAAGATGGATGTGGATGAAAACGATCTTCTGGCATATCTGATCGATGACCCAAAAACCGCTGCCATCGGTTTATACCTGGAATCGTTTACCGACTGCCGGCGGTTCATGGCCTTATCCCGCAGAACCACAAAGCCCATTGTGGTACTCAACGGGGGCAAAACAGCCGGCGGTGCAGCTGCGGCAGTGAGCCATACGGCAAGCCTTTCGGCCAGCGGCGTCATCGTAAGCGGCGCCATGGCCCAGGCCGGCGTTGTGGAGGCCAATGGATTCTATCAGCTGACCGACTATTGCAAAACCCTGGGCATGTATCCTGAAATACCTGCCAAAGGCGGAAACCGCCTGGCTGTTTTAACCTACACCGGTGCAGCAGGGATTGTTTCAGCCGATATCATGGACAGACACAACCTGAAATTGTCGAAACTTGATACCGCTACCCTGGATGCTTTGCAGACCGTTTTCCCGGAATGGATGCCGCCGTCCAATCCCGTGGATATGTGGCCCGGTATCATTCTGAACGGATCTAAAAAAACCTATGGCAAGGCAATGGAAGCGGTCTGCGCCGATCCAGGAGTGGATGCGGTGTTTGTCCATTGTTTTGCAGGCGGGTTCAGCCTTGAAACCGATCTTGACAGGATGGCGGAAACAGCAAAACAAGCCGGCAAACCAATGGTCTGCTGGATATCGGGTGAACGGGACCGGGTGTATCAGTTCCAGGTATCGGCACAAAAGACAGGGGTACCGGTATTCAGGGAAGTCATGGGGGCAGTGGAATGTTTGGGAATGCTGCTGAACCGCCCCATGGTGAATGAAACAGATGAAGGACCGGATGCTTCAGAACAGATTTGCCGGTTGAAAAACGATTCCCGCCTGCATGTGCTGACATCGGAAAAAGGGGCGCTGGATGAATATGTATCCAAACAGGTACTGGGTGCGTGCGGCATTCCGGTGGTGGAAGAGAAACAGGTGATGTCTCTTGCAGAAGCCGGGCAGGCCGCCGCCGGTTTCGGGTTTCCCCTGGTGGCCAAGGGCATGGTTCCGGGGGTATCACACAAGACGGAATCCAACCTGGTCCACCTGGGCATTGCATCAGAGCAAGGTCTTGAAACTGCTGTGACCTCGCTTTTGCAGACCATGGGGGGCCGCGGCAGCATCCTGATCCAGAAACAGGTTCAGGGAAAAATAGAAATGGTGGCAGGTTTTGTCAGAGACCCCCGGCTGGGTCCCTGTGTCATGTGCGGACTGGGGGGTGTGTTTGCCGAAGCGCTCAATGACACGGTGTTCGGGGTGGCTCCGCTGACGCTGCAGGATGCGGTGCAGATGATTGACCGGCTGAAATGCCGCAATATTCTGGAGGGGTATCGTGGATGTGATCCGGTGGACAAAAGTACGCTGGGCAGTATCCTTGTAACCCTGGGGGATCTGGGATGTGCTTATCCGGGCATTCAGGAAATCGACATCAATCCTGTGATCATACACAAAGGGATACCCATTGCTGTGGACGGGTTGGTGGTGCTGGCACAGCGGGTGGAATCCGAATGATCCTCAGGCATGTTTGTCTTTTCCTGATGAAAAAAGATCCATTGCAGCCTTGATGATTTCACCTATGACAAGCGCATATTTTGCCATGTAGTCCGCAGTCTCATTAATGGTTAAAACCGTATCAGTTGTCTCATGGGAGATGGTTCTAACGGCCTCTCCCATTTCATGGGCACTGACTTTCAAGTCATTGCTTATTTGTGCAGAATTTGCGGAAATCTCATTAATGTTAGGAATGATCTGGTTAATAGAATCCTTGTTATTCAAAAAAGTGGTCTTCACTTCCGTGATGAGGCTGTTAAGGTTTCTCAACGCAATAAAGGCGTAACCGCCAACCAATAAAATCAAAATAAAAACAATAAAAATTCCCAGTTGATTGAGCGTAATGGATGCCTGCATACAGTTGTCCTTTTTTTGGTCTTTTTTAATTTTTCATTTTTTAGAACAGTTTGTATCAAATCTCAGTACTAGGCTTTTTTATCTTTTTTATCTTTATCTTTCAGATTATCTTTTACGTCCTCAGCAGCCTCTTGACCTTTTTCTCGCAACCGGTCTGCCTTTTCTTTAGCAGAGGCAGATACTTTGTTTTTGGCGGAAGCGATATTGTTCTTGAAATCCTTTATTGTTTCGGATGTACGGTCAGTAACAATCTGCCGTGTTTCCCTTCCGGATTTCGGGGCGAACAGTATACCGGCCATTACCCCTATGGCAGTGCCTATACCTGCGCCTATGGCCAGGTTTTTGGCTCTGTTCTGCCGCAGTGTTCTGGTACGTGCAATTCGAATTTGTTTCGCCTGACCTGCCAGGTTGTTTAATATCATGGCGTACCCTCCTGTCTTGACCAAATTTTCCCACATCATTTTTCTCCTTAGATAACGATCGGTAATATTCAGGTGCCATATGCAATTTTATGGACCTGTTTGCAGTATGCTTTTTGGCTGTCGGAAAGGCAATGGGTACAATTATGTATTTTTGCACATCCAGCTCCTGTATTGAGACAATGTTACCCCATCCGGGTATTTTTGAAACGGCGTCATATACGCAAGACTGATACGCGATATCTGCATTGCTGTAAAGTCTTCACCGGTTCTGCAGCAATGATCTGCATGTTTTGGCAGGTAAAAGTACAGCAATCACCCGATGGAAATTTTGGGTTTTCCACCTAAAATGAAAGTGAAGAAACGTGGCAGTTTTTATATCTGGTTGCCGCCTGAATCCGGATCAGCAAAAATTTGGTTATTGCTGAATCCAAACAATATGAAATCTGGAGGAACTATGCAGAATTTTTTAAAAAATATGATAATTATTTTGATGCTTATTGCACTGAATTTTCTGATGGTCAGCTGCAACACCATGCAGGGAGTGGGTGAAGATGTGGAATCCGCGGGTGAATCCATTCAAGATACAGCCGATTGAAAAACTGGAATTTGTCATAGCGTCAGCTCGAACTGGTGTTGACCGGACAGCTGATGGCCATGCGTACGGATCACTATAGTGATTTCATGTCCAAACATGAAGTCGTTCAAAAATAAATAAATGAATAGCCCGGATATTTCCATTATACGGACACACGCGCTTGACATTTCACAAATCCGGCAAATCATTTGGTGAGGTATCTATGTTTTCCTGAAAGGAAAAGACAAATATGGCATCAACTGATATGTGGAATGCACAATATATTGAAGCACAGTATAAAAAATGGAAAGATGATCCAAGCGCCGTTGCCCGGGACTGGCAGTTTTTCTTTAAAGGATTTGAGATCGGTGATAAAGCCCCGGCAGAAGATGAAACCGCCTGCACACCGGATGCAGCCCTGCAGCAGTCCCGTGTGGAATCACTGATATACCGGTACCGTGACCTGGGCCATCTGATGGCGTGCATGGACCCGCTTTCTTTTTGCCCCACGGACCATCCTTTGCTGACCCTTGGCGCATTCGGCCTGTCGCAGGACCAGCTGGACACGTTTTTTTACACCCGCAGATTTTCCGACACTGGCCAGTCCCGGCTCAAAGACATTATCAGCCAGCTCAAAGAAACCTATTGCCGTTCCATCGGCGTAGAATACATGCACCTGCAGGACCCGGCGGAAAGACGGTGGCTCCAGGAAAAAATGGAGCCTGTAAAGAACCGTCCTGAATTTTCCCCCGGAGAAA
>JAABRW010000050.1 GCA_011390695.1 Desulfotignum sp. | reverse complement strand
ATCTGTCATTTTCCTGTCCCCTTTTTTTTACCCCCCCTTGAAAACACCATCGGGGGATTACACTTGTCATGAAAAGAGGAAGAATGCAAATTACATGCCGAAATTTAAACCAACCCCTGCATTACATCATCCGGTTTCTTTATATTCCTTGAGTTTGTTGCGCAGGGTGCGCACGGATACGCCCAGAATTTTGGCAGCATGGGTCCTGTTTCCCTCTGTCTGGTCAAGGGTTTTAAAGATCATTTTTTGTTCCATGTCCTTTAAGGAACCTGATCCGATCTCCGGCTGCTGATCTTCTGGTGTCTGGGTTGCAAAACCGTTTCCCGGGCCGGCATCATCCATCAAAAGGTCTTGCGGCTGGATACGATTTGCGGTGGCCAGGAGTACTGCGCGGTGGATAATATTTTCCAGTTCTCTGACATTACCGTAAAAAGGATGCTGTTCCAGTATGGCCAGGGCTGCATCTGTCATTCCTTTGACATTGCGGCTGTCAAGTTTACAAAATTTTTTTCTGAAATACTCGCACAGGATTTTCACATCATTGATCCGGTGCCGCAGTGGTGGAATCACAAGGGGAATGGTATTGAGACGATAAAACAGATCCTGCCTGAAATCATTTTTTTCCACGGCTTCCCTGGCATTGCGGTTGGTGGTTGCTATAACCCGGACATCCACGGCCACGGGCTGGGTTCCGCCCACCCGGTCCACGGTCCTTTCCTGGAGTACCCGCAGCAGCTTTGACTGCAGATGAAACTGCATTTCCGTAATCTCATCCAGAAAAAGGGTGCCTTTGTGGGCCAGTTCAAATTTGCCGATTTTCCGGGCAATGGCCCCGGTAAAGGCACCTTTTTCATGACCGAACAATTCGCTTTCCAGAAGATTTTCAGGCAGGGCCGCACAATTGACCGCCACAAAGGGCTGGGAAGAACGGTTGCTTTTCTCATGGATATATCTGGCAAACAATTCCTTGCCTGTGCCGCTCTCGCCCTGAATCAGAACCGATGCACTGGAATCCGCCACCCGTTCTGCCAGTCTCAACAGGTCCTGCATGGCCTGGTTCCTGGTAATAATGGGAACAGATTTTTTTTGGGGATATTGTTTTTCCCCGTTTTTTGTCCCCCCCGGGTGCAGCAGCAGTCCCCGCCGGACACAAAGTTCCAGCTGCTGCATGTCCAGCGGCTTGATCAGATAATCCAGTGCGCCGGTCTTCATCAGGTGCACAGCATGGTCCACCACTGGTTCCGAGGTGATGATGATGGTTTTGCACTGGTCGTAAAGATACATCTGCTTTTCTAAAAATGCATGGGGGTCGAATTCCGGCGCAGATTCATCTGCGATGATGATATCCGGTTTTTTTTCACACAGATATGCAATGGCATCGGATCCATCAGGCACAGCATCCACCAGAAACCCCAGGCCTTCGAAAAAGGCTGCATACCCCATCCTTTCTTTGGGATGTTCCACTATAATAAGGACCCGGTTTCCTGGCACGGTTGAAGGATACCTCTTATGAATTTGAAATGGTTTGGGCCAGATCCAGGGTGGTCAACCGCTGACGGGCCAGCCTGGCCCAGACGGAATCGTAGGTGTCTGCCACCTGTTCAAAAGCGGCCCTGGCTTTTGGCAGGATATTTCCCTTTTGATAGGCATCTCCCAGCAAAAACCCCAGGTTGGCTTTTAACCGGTCGCCTTCACTGAAATCCAAAGCTTTTGAAAACGCGTCTGCCGCCTGAACATAGGCGGTAAGGCTGATATAGGTATCGCCCAGGGTCTTATACGCTTTTGCAAGGATCTCATAATTTTTTCCGGGTGCTGCAGCAAAGGCCTTTACTGCCGAAGCCCGGAGTTCTGCAGCTTTTTTCAGATCCTTTTGTGCTGCAAACACTGCTGCATGCCGCAAAAGGATATGGCCTTTTACCAGGTGGTTTTCAGCAGCGGCATAGGCTTTTTTAAAACTGTCGTCAGCAGAAGCATACTGCTCTTTTTCAAGAAAAATATCTCCGGCACGGATCAGAGCATCCACCCGGTTTTCATGATTTTTAAACTGAAGTGAAAATGCCTGAAATATTTTTACGGCATCGTCATCCCTGCCGGATTCATCCATGGCAACCCCTAAAGCAAACAGCAGTTCAGGAGATCTTTCAGACCGTTTGTACTGTTTATACGCAACCCACAGATGGTTGAAGGCTTCTTCAAAAAGCCCGGCCCTCAGATAGGCCGTTCCAACACTGAAGGCGATTTTGCGGCTGTCCATCTTGTCGAGCCGGTTGTACTCCGATTCATACCGGTTCAGCACCGAAGGATAGTCGTTTTTTTCAAGCTGGTGCTCAAAAAGGCCTTCATAGGCTTTTTGCATAAGTTTGACCGCTTCATACCGCAGCCCCCGGGGATGGGCGGTCAACAGGTCTTCAATTTCCTTGATGCATTTGTTATATTCACCGTTCTTCTGGTAAATTTCTGCCAGGCGCATCATGGCCATGCGGGCATAGGTGTTTTCCGGAAACCGGTTTTTGATCATCTCATAGATTTCAATTTTCTCCGGATCAGCTTCCAGATACCGGGCAAGCCCCATGGATGCAGTGATGTATCCCTGGGTATCGGGAAATTTTTCCCGCACCATTTCATATATCTGCACTGCTTTTTTTTCCCGGTTTTCCATGGCATAGGTGTCTCCCACCCGGCTCAGGAGAATATCTTTGTCCGGAATATCTTCAAACAGGTTCATCAAGCGCATATAGTTTTCCCTGGCTGTTTTGGCCAAAGAGAGTGCATAACCGGTATCCCCCATGTACTGCAAAAGATCGGGTGAATCATATATCTTTTTTTCATCCACCCCGACCACATGGTTAAATACGGACAATGCTGCGTAATACTGCTGTTTTTTAAACAATGCCTTTCCATACCCGATGCCGGCATCCACAATATATGCATTGTCTGAAGGGGCTTCAAACACCTGCTTGTAATAATCAAGGGCATTATCAACATATCCGTTTTCATCGAAAATTTCTGCCAGATAAAACAGGGCCTCCGGTCTGCCCGGATAGTTTTCATATTCCCGGACAACAATATTGAAATACCCCTGTGCAGCAGACATATTGTTTAAACCCATATGTATCATGCCGATGGCGGTGTAGGCAAAGGGCACGTATTCTGACTGCGGATACAAAACCAGGGCATCTTGAAACATGCGCTCGGCCGTGATCAGCATAGCGAAATCATCTTTGTCGATACTTTTGTAAAACGCATAGGCCCGCAGATAATACGCCTGTTCCAGACAGGCAGGCTCCAGCTGTTTTATATATGCATCCAGCAGCTCAAAAGCTTTTGTGTACCGGGCGTTTTTAATCAGTTCGACGGCATTGTTGATCTGGCTGTCAGTCCCGCACGCACTGGATGCGATGCGCCGGTACAGATCGGAGATATCTCCCTGGAACCGGCTTTTTTCTCTTGGGGGCGGGACATAGACGGATGGCGTCGGAATTTTGACGGTATTTTTTGTTTCAGCAGCCTGCCCGGTGTCAGGTGCAGGCTGTACCTTTTGCTGGTCAGGAGTGGTTTGTTCTTCCGGCCCGGTTTTTGGGGCAGGTTCGGTTTTTTCAACCACATTTTCCGGCACAGGGGCCTGTTTGGTTTTTATTGCCCCGGGTGTTTTCACCGGGACCATGGATACAACAAACTGTGATCCGGATGCGTTAAAACCCGATGTAACCGGTCCCAGGGAAGTCCTGCTGATGACCACCACCGCCACCACATCCCCTTGCAGAGACTCGATATTGATTGCTTTTATACCGGGCAGGTGCCGGCCCGTCACCTTTAAATCCCGGGAAGCCACAGCATTCTTCAGTGCAATAAGGACCTCTTTGCCTGCAATTTGAATCACCTTGGCAGGTACTTTTTTTGTAATGCCGAATTGCACAGACAAGGGATTTTCTTCAATGGTGATACTTTGAATGACGGCTTTCCGGGCCATGGCGGTTCCGGAGAAAAAGGCCAGAAACAGACATGGCAGAAGCATCAGCCGAATCTGCTTCACAGGACTGTCAATCAACTTTTTCATCATCTATACTGTACCCCAGAGATTAATGCCATTTGTAGAATAAATCAGTAATTTATGACAGCAATTTATGTGCCAAAAGAACAGAACATCAAAATTCAGGCATTTCCGACTCAGGCGCAAGGTGCATTTTTTTGATTTTTTCCACCAGTGTGGTGCGGTTCATTTTCAAAAGCTCCGCAGCTCTGGCTTTGATCCAGCCGGTCTCCGCAAGGGCGTGGACAATCAATGCCCGCTGGTACAGATCAACCGCTTCGGTAAACCCGATACCATTGGTGAAGACAGAAGAAACACTGGGAGAATAATGACACGAAGCCGTCTGGGTAATACATCCCGGCAGGTCATGAAGCTGCACATCAATACCTTCCACCAGAACAGCAATCCGCTCAATCATATTTTCCAGCTCCCTGATATTGCCGGGCCACTCATAATTGATAAGGGCCTGCCTGGCCTCGCTGGAAAACTGCTTGGGCACAAAATCTTTCAGGCGATGTAAAAGATTGTCCTGAAAATGGTCCACAAGGGGCATCACATCTTCTCTGCGTTCCCGCAGCGGCAGTATATGAATGGGAATCACATTAAGCCGGTAAAACAGATCCTCCCTGAACCGGCCCTGGTCCATGGCACGTTCAAGATCCATGTTGGTTGCAGAGATTATCCGGATATCCACATCAATGGTCTGGGTGCCGCCAACCCTTTCAAATCGCCGTTCCTGAAGTGCCCGCAGCAGTTTCACCTGAAGTTCGGCACTCATATCCCCGATTTCATCCAGAAATATCGTGCCCTGGTCAGCGATCTCGAATCGTCCGATCCTGGCACGGTGGGCCCCTGTGAAGGCCCCTTTTTCATGTCCGAACAACTCGCTTTCAAGCAGTTCACCGGGAATGGCGCCGCAATTGATAACCACCATGGGGCCATTGCACCGGGGGCTGTTCTGGTGGATAGCCCGGGCAATCAATTCCTTTCCTGTACCGCTCTCTCCGGTTATCAGAACGGATGCATCGGATTTTGCCACCTTTCGGGCTGTGTCCAGAACCTTTTCCAGCCCCTTGCTTACGCCGGCGATACCTGTTCTGTCAAATACCGGGATGGTATCATCCAGGTTTGCGCCGCCAGTAAAGGTGTGGCTGGTTTCAATCACGGAAGAACCCATTATTTTAAAATCTTTTCAAGTTTGTCGGAAATTGCTTCAGCTGTAAACGGTTTTACCACATAATTGGAAACCCCTGCCTGGACCGCTTCGATAACATTTTGTTTCTGTGCTTCCGCTGTAACCATTAAAAAAGGGGTTTTTGCATATTGGGAATTTGCCCGGGTTTTTTTCAACAATTCCAGGCCGGTCATTTTGGGCATGTTCCAGTCGGATATGATCAGATCAATGGTCTGATTTTCCATAACCTCCCAGGCAGTTGTTCCATCATCAGCTTCAACCAGATTTCGAAACCCCAGCTGCTTCAAAATATTTTTCAAAATACGGCGCATGGTAGCAAAATCGTCAACAATCAGAACCTTGATGGATGTGTCCATTGCCACATTTCCCTCCTTATATGGATTAAAACCCCTTTGTCTGTCTTCCAAAACAGATGCCAAGAAATTTATCCACCTTTGGTTTCAAAACAGATTGCTATATCGGGTATTTTTCAGTCAATATCCCCAATCTGGTTATACTGTACAATTTTTTTCAAATGGGAATAGGTTTCCACATCCATGGAATCAAAAACAATCCCTATACCTTTGGGGGTCTGGCGCACCACAGTTGCCTCCATGACCAGTTCAATTTTCTCAACAGAGCCGGTGAGACAGATCTTTACAACACACCGGCTTCCCGGGGTGAACCGCTTGTCTGTAATGACAAAAATTCCTCTCAGACTCAGGTCTTTTGAACTGCCTTCCAGGTTTACCTGTGCATCATCCAGGCCCACTATTACCTGAATCCGGGTGGAAAAATCCACCCGGAGGTTCTTTCGCCTGTCATCCTCATGTGAAACGGTCATGACCCGATCATTTCCTTATATCCTTACATAGAAGGTTGTTTTGTGCCAAATTACCATATTTTACATGTGTGCTCAAGCCATTAAAAATCATCGGGAAACTCCTGTTCAG
>JAABRW010000049.1 GCA_011390695.1 Desulfotignum sp. | reverse complement strand
CACCGAAAATTTTTCTGGGAAACTCCATGGCATTGGCACCCAGTCCCCCGGACAGGGTTTTGCCGAAGCTGTCTGTATCTGCATTGAAGGCCCGGGTCATGCGGGTGAGAGAATCAATGAACACCACGGCATCCTGGCCGATCTCTGCACAGCGGATGGCTGTATGCATGGCAAGCCGGGTCATCCTCATGTGCTGTCCGATCTGCTGATCGGCTGAAGAATACAGAACATGGGCATCCACCAGTCCCCGCTGAAAGTCGGTTACCTCTTCAGGACGCTCGTCCACCAGCAGAATAAACACAGTGGCATCCGGATGGTTGGTGACCACTGAGTTGGCCATATGGCGCAGAATAAATGTTTTTCCTGATTTGGGGGGGGCAATGATCAATCCCCGCTGGCCCATACCAATGGGAACTATGACATCCAGGGCCTTGCCAACGGTGTCTTCTTCGTTCTGGGTCATGATATAGCGTTCATAAGGATTAATGCTTACCTGGTCCTGGAGCATGGGAATTTTTGTAAATTCGTCATACGGCATGCCATTGATTTTTTCCACCCTGATCAGGGCCAGATTAAGATTTCTGGGGTCTTTTTTTTCTCCAAACCCTTCAATAAAACTGCCTTCCCTGAGATTTAATTTTCGGATAAGGCTGTTGGGTACATATGGATTTTCAGGACGGGGCTGGAAATTTTCTTCTATTTCCCGCAGAAATCCAAATCCTTTGTCCATAATTTCCAGGTATCCTGCCACAGGTTCCATAGTCACGAGGCTCCTTGATCATACGTGTGTTGCTGATGATGAGAACGGGTAAGGAATTTTTCAATTTTCTTGTGACTGATTATCACAAAGCAAAAGAAGAAAATGCCCGACATCATGTTTTATCGGATTAAAATTATTCAAAAAATTGTTGCATAGCCTTTTATATAGCATGTAAAAATTTGACTTGCAAGGCATTGGCACAATAAACCGGTGTTAAATTGTCATTATACAAAAAAAAGAGGGGTGTGTTAAAATATGCTTGACACCAATTTTTAATATTGCTATAAGTGCTCTGTTTTTCGGGCGATTAACTCAGCTGGGAGAGTGCAACCCTTACAAGGTTGAAGTCGCAGGTTCAAGCCCTGCATCGCCCACCAGAATGCTGCAGAAAACGGGGGTGTAGTTCAGTTGGTTAGAACGCTTGCCTGTCACGCAAGAGGCCGCGAGTTCGAGTCTCGTCACTCCCGCCACCATAAAAAAAACAGGGGATTCAGTTGACAATTGAATCCCCTGTTTTTTTTATGCAAAAATGTAAAAATCAGGCAGCAGCTGTCAGGGCCTGCAAAACAGCATCTCCCATACCCGCAGTGTTCACCGGGGTCACATTTTTCCCCGCCAGATCAGCTGTCAATATCTGCTGTTCCAGTACCCGGGCAATGGCCCTTTCAATGGCATCGGCCGGGGCAGTAAGGCCAAAGGTGTATTTGAGCATCATGGCACCGGACAGAATCTGGGCAATGGGGTTGGCAATGCCTTTGCCGGCAATGTCAGGCGCAGAACCGCCTGCCGGCTCATACAAACCGAATTTTTTTTCATTCAGGCTGGCAGAAGCCAGCAGTCCCATGGATCCGGTGAGCATGGCGCATTCATCGGAAATGATATCCCCGAACATGTTGCCGCACAAAAGCACATCAAACTGCCCGGGGGCTTTGACCAGCTGCATGGCAGCATTGTCCACATACATGTGGTGCAACGCAACATCTGGAAAATTTTTGGCAATCCTGGTCACGGTTTCCCGCCACAATACCATGGAAAACAAAACATTGGCCTTGTCAATGGAAGTCACTTTCCCGGACCGCAGTCTGGCCGCTTCAAAGGCCATTTTGGCGATACGCTCTATTTCATATCTGGCATATACCATGGTATCAAAGGCGTATTCATCTTTTCCGCTTCCCTTTCTGCCCTTGGGCTCACCAAAATAGATCCCGCCTGTCAGTTCCCTGACACAGAGGATGTCGAAACCATCCTGCACAATGTCAGGGCGCAAAGGGGATGCATGGGCAAGGGTTGCAAAGACCTTGGCCGGCCGCAAATTGCAGTAAAGACCAAAATGTTTGCGCAGCGGCAGCAACGCCCCACGTTCCGGCTGCTGTTCAGGGGGAAGATGTTCCCATTTGGGACCACCCACAGATCCAAATAATACCGCATCACTGTTTTTGCACAGGGCCAGGGTTGCATCGGGCAGGGCCTGACCGTGGCTGTCAATGGCTGCCCCTCCCACAGGGGCATATTCGTATTCAAGGTCAAACCCATAGATCTGGCCGGCACGGGCAAGAATCCTGACAGCCTGTTCCATGATTTCCGGTCCGATACCATCTCCCGGTAATACCGCAATCTTGTTCAAAATACTGTATCTCCTTTTTTTGCAGGCTGGTGTGGCCCCTGGTGTATACGAGAAAAAAAAGAGGCTGACAAAAATCAGCCTCTTTTTATTTGGTTTTTAGAATGTAATACGTGCCGATTGCGGCACCAAACAATTATATTCTGTTTTATTTACGGTTGCCGTATTCTGCATAGGCCATGGCTGTGGTTCTGTACACCAGGTGGGCCATTTTGGAAAAAGGCAGAAAAGCAAACAGATTAAAGATGGCGATCAGGTGCAGATAGTAGAACACATAGGATGTCCATTCCAGATGCGCCAGACGGGCCATCTCCGTAAGCATGCCGGTAACACCCAGAGAAAAGACAATGCCCAAAATATACCAGTCCTTGTAGGTGGTAACCTGGTCTTTGTCATCCAGACGGTTTTTGATCATGATCCCGGAACCAATGACCAGGGCCACCCCGGCAATATTGGCAAGCCATTTGACCGGATTGAGCTGGGAATAGGGGCCGGGTGTCTGGAAAACATAAAGGACGATAAAGAAAATACCGGTGACGATGAACAGGCCGATAAAGGAAAACAACACCATCATATGGGGTGTGGCCCGTTCCTGGTTGGTTCCGCACTCATTAAACTTGTTGTGCTTGAGAATAAGGGGAATCACCCGGCCAAGAGCCTGGAAAAAGGCTTTTACATCAATGTTTTTCTTGTCGGTTTTCCCTTCCATAACCGCATTCTGGTGAATATCGCCCACAAACCGCCTGAGGCTGAGGAAAAAGACGACCACCACTGCCCCGGCAAGGGGCACAAAGGTAAGATCCACAAACCAGGTGGAAAAGAAGTCTGCCTGGGCAATGACATGTTTTCCACCTTCATGGGCATGGGACCAGGCAATGCCGAACACATTGAACAGCTTGGTCATCACATCTTCATGGGCCATGGTGATATACGCCAGAAGGGCAATCCAGATGGCTGGAATTCCCAGGAGCCAGGGCAGCTTTTTGGGATCATTCACTGCTTTGGCAAGGGCCTTGGGCTGGGCATATTCAGTAATGGCTGCGGACCGGATAGCGGCCATGACATCTCCTGGCGCAGCACCTCTGGGACACATATCAGTACAGTCGCCGCAATTGTGGCACAACCAGATGTCTGCGCTGCCAAGCAGCCGGTCCTTAAGCCCCCAGGAAGCAGCAATCATTTCCTTTCTGGGAAAAGGGCTGTTTTCCGGTGCAATGGGGCAGGCCACGGAACAGGTGGCGCACTGGTAACATTTTTTCAGGGTGTCTCCGCCAAGACCGCGCATCTGGGCTATGAATCCCAGGTCGGGTTGGGCAAGATATGTTTCAGTCATATTATGATACCTCCGTTTAAATTTTGTATGCAGACATTAGAATCCCTTAAAAGGGTTGGGACCCAGCGCGTCGACCTCTTCTACAAAGTCATTGATGATTTTGGGCAGTTTGTCATATTCATCAATGGCCACTTCCACAAAGGCGACACGCTCTTCTTCCAAAGCCAGGCTGGACAGGGCATCCCCGATTTTTTTCACCCGGATCTCAGCCAGTTCAGATCCTTTGACAAAATGGCACTGGTAGTCATCTCCATGTTTGCAGCCGATGAGGATAACGCCGTCCATACCCTGGGCCAGGGCATCCTTGATCCAGATGGTGTTGACCGAACCCAGGCACCGCACCGGTATAAACCGTACATCCGGTGAATAGTCCATACGGTTCAGCCCAACCATATCCAGGGCCGGGAAAGCATCGTTTTCACAGATCAGCGCCAGGAACCGCAGGGGCGGTTCATCAAAATCATCTTCCGAAGGCACGCCAACCGCTTTGACCTGAGAGCCGATGGAGTCGATGGTATAGTCGGCAAATGAGATAATCCGTTCCGGACAGGCCCCCATACATGTGCCGCATCGGCGGCACCGGGTGGGATTTGCCTTTGGGGTACCCTTTGCATCATCATCCAGGGCGCCAAAAGGACATTCCACGGTGCACCGTTTACACTGGGTGCATCTCTGGAAGAAAAATTCCGGAAAAGTCATATCTCCGGATCTGGGATGGACTGCCATCCCCCGGTTGGCACTTTCAACGCACTGAATAGCCTTGAGGGCCGCACCGGTTGCATCTTCAATGGATTCTTCAATGGTCATGGCCCGGCGGATGGCGCCGGCTGCATAAATGCCGGTTCGCTGGGTTTCATAAGGAAAGCAGATATAATTGGAGTCAGCATACTGACCGAAAATATCATTGTCTCTGAAGCCCGGTCCCTGCCTGTATGCCAGGTTTACCACAGGATCATCTTTTGTTACCGGTACCATGCCCCCGGCCACAACAACCATGTCCGCCTTCAGGGCCAGGTTCTCTCCCAAAAGGGTGTTGACCGCAGTCACCGCCAGGCTGTCTCCCTGTGTTTCCACGCCTGTTACCGCTCCCTTGGTCATGAATATCCCGTCTTCCTGCTGCATGCTTTTGTAAAAATATTCCTGCAGTCCCGGGGTACGCATGTGCTGATAAATGACATAGGCTTTGCCGTCTGTATAATCTTCGGTCACATACCGGGCCTGTTTCAGGGCCACCTGGGAGGTAACCGAACCGGCATAGTCAAAATCTGCATCATCTTCATCCTTGCCTGGAGACTGAATAAAAACCACATTTTTTGCTGGTTTCCCGTCGGAAGGTCTGACAATTTTTCCCTGGGCAGCAAGCATTTCAAATTCATGGTTGGTAACCACATCAGGCAAATCCAGCCCTAAGTGCGCAAAGTTTTCTTTGGACATGTCAGCCGGCCGCCACCCGGCTGCCAGAATTACAGCACCGTAAAGTTCACCATCAGGGTCGAGGGTGAGAATGTCAAGCCTGCCCTCATTGTATTCCAGAAATTTTTCATGGGCCGCTTCCGGGTCAAGTTCTTTGCCGGTTTCATCCACCATCATTTCTTCGGGCAGCGGGAAAGGCACATCAAACGGAATCCTTTCGCCTGGTTTTTTAAAAGTTACCGTGAATTCGCCGGGCTGACCGGCAATACGTGCCACCTCACAATTTGTTCTGACATCAATGCCGGGATAACTTTCAATTTCCTGGATCATTTTGTCCACCACCGGTGCCTGCAGGATCTCAAAAGGAGCTGAGACCGGCATCTGGCTGCGCAATTTTGCCGCATATCCGCCCAGGGCATCGGTTTTTTCGACAATGGTTACATCATAACCGGTCCTGGCAGCATCCAAAGCCGCTGCCATGCCGGTGACACCACCACCCAGCACCAGGATTTTTTTGGAAAATGATTCCGGTTTATAGGGTACGGGCAGCTTGACTTTTTCCAGGCGGATCATGCCCATTTTGATATAGTCTTCCGCTTTCATCTGGATCCGGTCAAAATGTTCCTCATCCTCTTTCTGCTCTTGGGTCAAAGCAGGATAGGTCTCCCGGGAATGGGGCCATACCACGCCTTCCCGCAGATTCACCCGTTCAACAAGGCAGTTGTCAAAAGAAAAAACATCAAAGTTTACCCGGCGGGAACAGGCGCCGATAACCATGGCATTGACCTTGCCCTCGTCCACATCCTTCTGGATGAGTGCCACTCCTTCTTTGGAGCACAGGAAAGGATGGGTGGTACAGTTTACGCCCTCTTCTTCAGGAATATCCACCAGATCTTCCATGTCAAGGGTATCTCCGATTCCGCAGCCTGTGCAGATATACACGCCGTATTTCTTATCCATGGTTTATATTACCTCCTTACAAGGGTCTGAATGGCTTTGAGTGCCATGCCGGTGGCATTCTGGTTAGAAGTGACAACATC
>JAABRW010000048.1 GCA_011390695.1 Desulfotignum sp. | reverse complement strand
AATGACCAGTTTTCCAATCCCTATTGTGCGGCTGCCAGAGGCTATGTGGATGCGGTTATCCAGCCGTGTGAAACCCGGCCCCGGCTCATTGATGCCCTGGAAGCCATGGCCACCAAACGGGAAATGCGGCCGGCCAAAAAACACGGAAACATTCCAGTATAAAAAAGGAAGATGCCATGGACCCTAAAAAACGGACAGCTGCCCTGGCAGCTGTATATGCCCATATGAAAACCAGTGAAGAAGCACATGCCCGGCATATGGCGGAACAGGCAGAAACTGCGGGTATAAAAGAACCTGCATCCAGAATACTGACAGGCCACACCCACAATGTATGGGGCATGGCCGGGCGCCAGTCCCAGATGCAGGCCAATACCATGATGCAGCTGCGGATGTTTAGATAGAAGCTGATGACAATATATTATCGGGAGAAATAGCGATGACAGAACACACCCAGGTTAAAATGACACAGATGAATTATGACAAAGCCAGGCCCAAAGCGGACAATCCCTTGAAAGTGGAGGATATTTCCCTGCGGGACGGGCACCAGTCTCTGTTTGCCACAAGGGGCAGAACAGAAGACATGATTCCCGTAGCCGAGCGCATGGATGAGATTGGTTTCTGGGCTGTGGAGGTGTGGGGAGGGGCCACCTTTGATACCATGCACAGGTTTTTGGGGGAAGATCCCTGGCAGCGGCTGCGGACATTGAAGCGGTATTTTAAAAAAACCCCGTTTTCCATGCTGCTCCGGGGCCAGAACCTTGTGGGATACCGGAACTATGCCGACGATGTGGCCAAGCTGTTTGTGAAAAAAACCGTGGACAACGGCCTGGAAATATTCCGTACCTTTGACGCCCTCAATGATTACAGAAATTTTGAAACCGTGGTGCCGGTGATCAAAGAATGCGGTGCCCACTTCCAGGGCTGTATCTGCTATACCCTTACCGAACCCCGTCTGGGGGGAGAGGTCTACAACCTGGATTATTACATCAAAAAGGCCAAAGAGCTGGAAGATATGGGCGCGGACAGTATCTGTGTCAAGGATATGGCAGGCCTGATGGCCCCCTATGATGCCTTTGCACTGGTCAAGGCCCTGAAAGACAATGTGAAGCCCTTGATTCACCTGCACAGCCATTTTACGTCCGGGATGTCCGCCATGACCCATCTCAAGGCGGTGGAAGCCGGGGTGGACATCATTGACACCTGTGTAACCCCCTACGCCTACAGAACCTCCCATGCTGCTCTGGAGCCCCTGGTCATGACCCTTCTGGGCACCAGCAGGGACACGGGATTTGATATCAAGGCCCTGGCAGATATCAATGAAATTCTGGAAAAAGAGGTCATGCCCAAGTACAAGCATCTTCTGGATGACACAAAAGTGTCTCTCATTGACATCAATGTGCTGCTGCACCAGACCCCGGGCGGTATGCTTTCCAACCTGGTGAACCAGCTGCGGGAGATGGACTCTCTGGACAAGATCGACCAGGTATACAGGGAACTGCCCCGGGTGAGAAAGGAGCTGGGCCAGGTGCCCCTGGTTACGCCCACCAGCCAGATTGTGGGCACCCAGACCGTGAACAATGTGCTGTTTGATACTGAAGATGAGCGGTACAAGATGGTTTCCGGCCAGGTGAAAGATCTGTGTTACGGGCTGTACGGCAAAACCTCCGTGCCCATAGATCCGGAGGTCCAGAAAAAAGCATTGAAAGGCTATCCCAGAGGAGAAGAACCCATTTCCTGCCGTCCGGCCCAGGTGCTGGAACCGGAGCTGGAAAAAGCCCGTGCAGAAATAGGAGATCTTGCCAGAGATGATGAAGACCTGTTGCTGTATGCGTTGTTTCCTGTGACAGGCAAAAAATTTCTCAAGCAGAAATACGGATTGGAACCGGTACCGAACAGCCTTAAACCCGTCACCCTGGAAGATGTCAAAAAACAGGATGCCTTGATCAAAAAAGCCAAAGCCGGGGAACTGGTGGAAAAGCCCGCCTTTGAAAAAACAGAGAATACCCGGATTTTCAAGGTGTTTGTGGAAGGAGATGCTTTTGAAGTGGGGGTGGAAGAAGAGGGCAGCACCTCTGGATCTTCGGCACAGCCCGGGCCTGTTGCCGGGGCCCAAAAATCAGCAGCCCCTGCTGCACCGGCACAGCCGGCAGAGCCTGCTCCTGAGGTCAAACCTGCTCCTGCTCCACCGGCTGCCGACACTGAAGGCACTCCCATAAAGGCGCCCATGCCCGGCATGGTGATAAAACATGAAAAAAAGGTGGGGGACGCAGTGGATGAAGGCGAAACCGTTGTGGTCATCGAGGCCATGAAAATGGAAAATGCCCTGCCCGCACCTGTGGGAGGGGTTGTCACAGCCATTTATTTTGATACAGGTGATTCAGTGGCAAAAGATGATGTACTGGCAGTTATTGCACCTGCCTGATTGACAAAAAGGGGTGGCTGCTTATTTTCTTTGACTGAAGCCGTCAGACTACCAAAGGAGATAAGAATAATGGCATTTGAAACCAAAGAAGAACTACTTGAACGATACATCAAGATGGACAAACCGGCCTGCCCCCACTGTACCCGGGAAATGACCCTGTGGGAAGTGCCGCCCATCAATTTTTCAGACGGGCTGGGGTGGGGCACCCCGTACCTGTTTGTCTGTTTCAACGATGACTGCCCGTCCTATAAAGGTGGATGGGAGCATCTGCAGGAAACCATGGAAGCGCCTGCCTCCTACCGGTGTATCAACGAACCGGGACAGCACAATTTTGAATACATGCCTGTGTTCAGCCCTGTGGGAGCCACCGGCGGCAAACTGGATGATGCCGCCCTTATTGAGCAGGAAGCAAAAAAAGAGTTGACCAAAAAAACCTTTTCCATTCTCACCGATTATTATATTGCCAGAGACTGGGACGAGATTTTAAAAATCCTTCTGGATCCGGCCATACCCGGCAGGGCCCGGCTCAAGGCAGCTGAAATGGTGGGAGAACTGGGGGAAGTGGAAGCCATTGAACATCTGGTGAACCACAAATTTCCCACGCCAGTACTGGTTGAAGGGGTGCAGGCTGCGGTTGAACAGCTTCATGAACGCCATTTTACCAGAGAATGTCCCTATTGTGCGGAAATAATCAAAAAACGGGCCACCCTTTGCAAACATTGCAGCAAGGAAGTGCCCAGAGCATAAAGCTGTATTTTATCTGTTAATCTTTTCCAAATTAAAGGAACGGTAAATGATCATTTCCCGTTCCTTTTTTGTTTTGTCAAAAGGCAAAAAGGTAAGATTCGGCAGCATTTTTATGATTTCTTCCCGGGAGAAGATATCAGACAATGTTTTGCCCACGGTCCGGCCGGAAAGGGTGTCCATGATAACGGCATTTTTCCCGTCAGTGGATACGGCAAAAGGAATCTGGAAGTCATCCTGCAAAAGCCTTGCCCCTGCCAGGATTTCCCGTTCATAGGAACCGATGGAACCGGCCACGCAGGTGACCGCCATGACCGGTTGTTTTTCCACACACACAACAAGGTCGATGAAAGAATGATAATCGGTCCCCTTGAACTGGACAGTCAGGGGTACATCCACCAGGATTTCCTTTTTTTTGTAGCCTTTGGTCTCCACCAGAAATTTTTCAAAGTTCTGTCGGCTCACTTCCGGGCCGACATTGTTGATATCTTTTCCGGTGATATAATCTTTTATCTGTTCCATAATCAGTTTTTGATAATATCCTTTGTCAAAAATTTATATATGAAAGCCATCAGTACTCAGCTAAAAGCTAAAAGCTAACAGCTAAAAGCTAAAAGCTAAATTTTTCATCTGCAGGGTTATCAGGAAATCTGGCCGGGTGATGCAAATTCAGACAGATCGATGCGCGGGGCATCACCCCACAGACCTTCAAGGTCGTAAAATGTTTTGGCCCTGGTTTCAAAAACATGGATGATGATATTTCCATAATCCAGCAAAGCCCATTCTCCTTCCTTAACGCCTTCTGTTCCCAGAGCCGTGATTTTATCAGCCTTCAACCGGGTGATGATGTGTTCGGCAATAGCAGTGACCTGGCGGTGGGAACCGGCTTCCACAATGACCAGCACATCGGTGTATGAGGTATACGCTTTCACCTCAATGGCGGTAACGGATTGGGGTTTTCGGTTGAAAACAGAGGACAGATAGGGCCTGAATTCTTCGGAAAGCACTGTCATAAATATAAATTCCTTTTGCTGATAATCTCCTCCACCGGGGAGGGGACAAGTCCTTTTATGGAAATATTTTTTTTCACTCGGTTGCGTATCATGGTGGATGAAATATCAATTTTGGGTACATGACAGATATATATGGGCTGCAGCCTGTCATGGGTGAATTGTTTTTTTTCTTTGTTCCATGTGTATCCTTTTGATATGTGTTCGTCAAGAAAGGATGCAATGGCCCGGCTTTGTCCATTTGCGCCTCTGGGCATCACAATAATGGAGATGGCCAGATATATGGATTTGTATTTTTTCCAGGAAGGGGTGTCGAAAAATGCATCTGATCCCATCAGCAAAAAAAACCGGACACCTGGTCCATATTGTTTCTCAAATGCATGGATGGTATCTATGGTATAGGAGGGACCTGTTCGGGACAGTTCAATATCAGATGCATAAAACCCGTCCATGCCTGCCAGGCTTTGTTCCACCATGGCGTACCTGTCCCGGGCCGGTGCCAGGTTGGTGTTGGTTTTGTGCGGGGGTGAGGCAGAAGGAAAAAAAAATATTTTAGAAAGATTATACTGCTGCTTCACATGACTGGCAACCCGGATATGGCCATTGTGAATCGGGTTGAATGTTCCCCCAAAAAGCCCGGCATCCATGAGATTACCTTTTTTGGAGTCTGGATGAAAGCACTTTTATAAGCATGTCAATCCCTTTGCCGGTGATCGCTGAAACTGTATGGATTTCAAGGTGTGGCAGTGCTTTTCGAAAACTGTCCATCCGGTGCTCAGTACCGGTAAGATCTGTTTTGTTGAGCACGACGATCTGGGATTTTTCGGCAAGAGAACTGCTGTAAAGGGCCAGTTCCCGGTTGATCATGGTAAAAGCGGCAAGGGGGGATTCAGGATCTATAGTCCCGGCGTCAATGAGATGGATCAATATGCCGGTACGTTCAATATGCTTGAGAAATTTGATTCCCAAGCCGGTTCCCTGGTGGGCCCCTTCAATAAGTCCGGGAATATCAGCCACGGCAAAGGGTTCTCCAAATGGTGGCTCCACCATGCCCAAAGTTGGGGTAAGGGTGGTGAACGGATAGTCGGCAATTTTGGGTCGGGCCCCGGACATGGCGGAAATTAAAGTGGATTTGCCTGCATTGGGCAGCCCCACAATACCTACATCTGCCAGAAGTTTCAGTTCCAGCTTCAGTGCGAGTTCAATACCGGGAAGGCCCGGTTGGGAATACCGGGGGGCCCGGTTGGTGGAAGTGGCAAACCGTTTATTGCCCCGGCCGCCCTTTCCGCCACGGGCAATGATGATTTCTTCGCCGGGATCAGTGAGATCCGCAATGATCTCATTTGTATCTTTCCGGGTCACCAGGGTTCCGGGGGGAAGATCGATATAGCAGTGGCTGCCGTTTTTGCCGTGTTTCTGCTTGCCCATTCCCGGGGCTCCGTTCTTGGCACGGCGCATTTTCTGTCGGCGAAAGTCATACAGGGTGCGTTTGCCCGGATCTGCCCTCAGTATGACATGTCCGCCATCCCCACCGTCTCCACCATCAGGCCCGCCCCGCTCAATGAAGCGTTCTCTGCGAAAAGAGGTGCATCCCCGGCCGCCATCACCGGACCTGATGGTAATAACTGCTTCATCTACAAATTTCACGCGGCATAAACACTGACTTTTTTACGGTCCCGGCCTTGTCTTTCAAAGGTCACCACACCGTCGATTTTTGCAAACAGGGTGTAGTCTCTGCCCATGCCCACATTGTTACCCGGATGGATTTTGGTGCCCACCTGCCTGACAATGATATTGCCTGCCACCACTGCTTCTCCGCCGAATCTTTTCACCCCCCGGCGCTGGGCGTTTGAATCCCGGCCGTTCTTTGAACTGCCTGCTGCTTTTTTATGTGACATGTGTTTATCTCCTTTAGGCTGAAATAGACTCGATTTTGATTTCAGTATATAGTTGTCTGTGGCCCTGCATCTTTCTATACCCTTTGCGGCGTTTGTATTTGAAAA
>JAABRW010000047.1 GCA_011390695.1 Desulfotignum sp. | reverse complement strand
GCTGGTGTTTTTCTTTCTCAAGGACAAGGAAATGATTCTGAACTGGGCCCGGTACTATCTGCCCCGGGAACGGGGCCTTGCCAAACGGGTCTGGCAGGGTGTTGATGCCCAGCTGGGCAATTTCATCCGGGGCAAGTTCTGGGAGATTCTTCTGGTGTGGGCAGCAGCCTATATCACATTTGTTTTCATGGGGCTTAATTTTTCCATGCTGCTTGGGTTTCTTGTGGGCATGTCTGTTCTGATCCCCTATATCGGGGCTGCTGTGATGACATTTCCCGTGGCCTTGGTGGCCTATTTCCAATTCGGGTGGAATGCGGATCTGGCCTGGACCATTGTGGCCTATGGTATTATCCAGATTCTTGACGGCAATGTCCTGGTACCTGTTTTGTTTTCCGAGGTCATCAACCTGCACCCCATTGCCATAATCGTGGCAGTGCTGTTCTTTGGCGGTATCTGGGGTTTCTGGGGGGTGTTCTTTGCCATCCCCCTGGCCATTCTTTTACAGGGCGTGATAAAAGCATGGCCCGGTCACGAGCAGAACTTATCGCAGTGATGCCCCATTACAGGTGGTTTTCCGATGGAACCCCCCAGGTGCAATAGGGATGGTGAACCAGACTGGCATTGTAATACCGGGTATCTTCTGTGACCTCTTTGCCTGCCCAGGGCGGGAGTGCAAAGAACTGGTCCCTTGATGACAGCTCAACTTCGGCCACCACAAGTCCCTGATTGGCTCCGGAAAACCGGTCAATGACCCATTTTACGCCCCTGTGGTCAAGGGTATGCCGGCATTTTTCTATCACAGAAGAATCGCAGAACAGATCCAGCATCTGCCGGGCATCTGACACAGGGATTGCATATTCAAATTCCGGCCGCACAGATGCCACGGTCCGGCCCTTGACAGTCAAAAACCCCTGGTTCCCCTTAACCCTGACCCTGACAACCTTGCCGGGGGTATTGAGTATATATCCCTGCCTTATTTCAATGCCGGGGCCCAGATCGTCCGGTAAAGCGGTTACCAGAAATTTTTTTTCAATTTCAATACCCATGGCATTAACGCTTTTTTCAGTTATACATTCAGCTATACATTCAGCCCAGCAGACCGGTCTTTTTTATTTTATCGGTCATGACTTCCTTGTTAAAGGGTTTGATGATGTATCCGTCACATTTTCCCACACATGCTTTTACAGTTTCAATGTCGGAATGGGAGGTTACCATCAAAATTTTGGTCTTCTCTTCATCTGTAAGGCCCCGGTCTGCTTCCATTTTCCGTACAGCGGTCAGCACATCTACCCCGTTGATATCAGGCATGGAAACGTCCAGGGTAATCAGGTTATAGAGCTGCCAGTTTTCCAATGCTGTTTTTACGGCCCGCAAAGCACCTTTTCCGGTTTTTACCCCGTCACAGGTGCCGAACCCGGAAAGAATCTTCATCATTTTTTTCCGGCTTACTATCTCATCATCCACCACGAGAATATTCATCAGGCAGGTATCCTTTTGTCTTTTGCATGTATATGGTTTTTCCCTGAAGTCATTGTCAAAACGGCAGCAGTATAGCATTTTTTGTGGCTGATTTTAACTGAAATTCCATGTATACTGTTTTGAAAATTTTCAGGAGGCAGATATGCACACGTTTACACCCGGTCCCATCACACTGCTTACGGATTTTGGCGATATTGATCCTTTTGTCGGCATTCTCAAAGGGGTTATCCTGTCCATCAATCCCGGGGCAGTGATCGTGGATCTGTGTCACAAAATCCCGCCTCGGGACGTCGGTTACGGGGCTGTTATGCTGGATACTGCCATGGATTATTTTCCCGGGGGTACGATTTTCTGTGCAGTGGTGGATCCAGGGGTGGGATCATTGCGCAGACCTGTTCTGGTGGAAACCTGTGATTATTTCATGGTGGGGCCGGACAACGGCCTCCTGTGGCAGGCAGCCCGGAGAAACAGCATCAAAAATGTGGTGCACCTGACCCGTTCCCGGTATTTTCTTTCCTGTGTCAGTTCCACGTTCCACGGCCGGGATATATTTGCTCCGGTTGCAGCCCATCTTTCCACAGGTATAGCGCCGGCTGCCTTTGGAGAGCCTGCAAAAGAGCTCACCCGCTTTGTACCGGATGCACCTGAACCTGTTGACAAGGGACTGCTGTTGACCGTGCGTCACATTGATACTTTTGGCAATATCGGTTTAAATTTGACCCGGGAAAATTTCAAACCCTTTGTTGACAAGGGGTTTTGTCTGCAAATCAGGGATACAGCCATTACCGGATATTACCAGACCTATGCATCGGCCCCGGATAACCAGCCCTTTGTCCTCACCGCATCCAATGGGTATTTGGAAATTGCCGTAAAAAACGGGCATGCTGCAAAAATGCTCACTGTTTCCAGGCAGGACAAAATATTATTGATGGAAAAAGGCAATACCGCATCCAATGATATTTAATTGTGCCGGGCAATGAAAAATGCTATGTAATGGGAAGTTGGCGCAAATTACACCAATGAACATCCTGCTGAAAACCGCCGTCGGCAGATTGACATCTTACATAATTGCTCAGGAGGCACAACAGCGCAAATGAATCTCAAAAAAACCATCAGAAGTATTCCGGACTGGCCTATTCCGGGTGTTGTTTTCAGGGACTTGACCACCCTGATGCAGGACCCTGAGGCGTTTAAACATTCCTGTGACATTCTTTTCCAAAGATACTGTGACAAAGGCATTGATAAAATTGTGGGCATTGATGCCCGGGGATTTGTGTTCGGCGGTGTACTGGCCTATAAACTTGGCATCGGATTTGTACCGGTAAGAAAAGTCGGAAAACTGCCCTTCAGGATCATTCAGGAAAATTATGATCTGGAGTATGGTACAGACACCCTTGAAATCCATCAGGACAGCATCGTACCCGGAGAAAAAGTGGTTATTGTGGATGATTTGATTGCCACAGGGGGCACAGTTGGCGCCACAGTGAAACTGGTTCGAAAACTGGGAGGAGATATTGTGGAATGTGCCTTTATTGTTGAGCTGCCCGACCTGAAAGGCAGGGAACAGATAACAGGCTGTCCGGTATTTTCCATGGTTGAATTTGAAGGCGAATAACCGTGAATCATTTTTATATGAAAGCCGTCAGCCATCAGTACTCAGCCATCAGCCGTCAGTACTCAGCTAAAAGCTAAAAGCTTTCATATTTTGTTGTGCCCGTCAGGGCATGGGTGTTATTACAGGAGGGTTTAAATGACAAATTTATTTTATACGCATTACAGACATGTTGCTGAAAAAATCTTTCAGAACAAAAACAGCCCTCACGGCAGATGGCTGTCCACAGCAATCTGTGCGTTACTGCTGGCGGCTTTTGCCATGATTGCCGGCTGTATGGGATCTTATGGAGAGCTTGTTTCAAGTCCTGCAACCCAGGAGCAGTATCATACCAGATCCCTTGCTGAAACCTACCAGTATTATTACAGCGGCAGGTCGGGTCTGCCTTATGCGGTGGTGGGTATAAACAAAAAATACCGGTTCAACTCCCGGCTCTGGTTTAAAATTGATACCATGGACCAGGTATATCAAAAAATCAGTGACCTGAGTAATCTTCACCCTGATGCCACCCGGATGCGGACCGCAGACATCCTGGATCACAAAGGAAACAAAATTGGTGTATGGTTTTCCTACTATTATTATACACCGGTGCGGATAAACCCTGAAACCGGTGTGGTGGAAATATTCAATCCCTATGATCCCAATGAAGATGACCGGGGCTGGTCAATACGCTAGTATTTTTGCCGGACACAGCTTTTGTTGCCTGTTTTTTACCGCATGGCATTGTCCATTTTCCGGGCATGAAACCCCCTGATATAGGTATCATTCACAAAAAAGACAGGGGTTGAATTGATTCCCAGTGTCTGGGCGGCTTTGCGTTCTTTCTGGACAACAGAATCGAATTTTTTTGTCAGATATGACAGGGCAGATACCGGTTCAGATCCCCATTCTTCTGCAAGTTCCGGAAACGCCTCCATATACTGGGCCAGAATATTTTGCGGTTCTGGTGCGGATTGCAGTTGGGTATAGGCAAAATCAACAATGTCAAACACCCTGAACTGCCGGTGATGGGCATCAGCCATGACCATGCAGGCGGCGTGTGCTGCAGGGTTCAAAGGAAAATGGGCCAATCTGAATGTTTTGATTTTGTCCTGGTGCAGCTTGATATACTCCCATCCTTTGCGGCAGTGGGGGCAGAAAGGATCGGAGACAGCGGTAACGGTGTGGGCACCGTCCCCGGTGAAAATTTCTTTACCAAAATCCGGCGGCAGGTCCCGGACATCCACATGCTGGAGCCGGCTCACAGCATTCTGCGTCAGATTGGCGCCCGATGCCAGATCATGCACCCCGCTGATCTGCAGGGTGCCGGTTTTGTCCACAATCAGGGAGAGCACCTCTTCCACCGCTTTGGTTTCCGGGTTGTGCAATATTATTTTGGCTGCGAAAAAATCCATTCCCCGGATATGCACAAAAATTTTTTCATCAATTTTCACCAGATCCGGGCTGAAGGTTTTGTACCGGTCATCTTTGGCACCCCGGGTCATCCGGATCCTTTGGGCAATACCGGCCTTGAGTGCTGCCTCATCAAGTTCAGGGGCTGAACCTGTTTTTTGACCGCTGGTCAGTCCCACAGATTGTGCCGGGGCATCTGCCTGCCCCGGGCAGGGGAAAATTGCTGTAACAAACAGAAAACAGGCCAGGTACAATAATACAAAAACAGGCAGAAACCCCAGCATGCGGCCCCATGATGGGGAACCGCAAAAACTTGGTGTATTCAGAACAATCATGATTTCCTCCAATACCCGGTTATCAGCTTCCAGTCAACAATAACAAATTTTTCCCTGCTGGTTACTACCGGCTAACAGCTAACAGCTAACAGCTAAAATGCCCCCAGCAGCCAAATTCTCAGTTGCCTGGTGCAATTTTGTTATACCGGGCAAAGTTGCCGGTAAATATGTTTATAATCTTATAGGTGAGATCAATGGTTTTTTTTTCTTTTTCATCAAGAAGGATATCAAACTCCAGGGTCTGGTGGTCTGTGAGGGTATAGGCATGGCCCATTTCCACAGGCTCCCACTGGCCGGGAATCGTGTCCGTGAGGGTCAGCATCACCGGAACGGCCCTGGTGTTCTCCAGGAGGTACCGGTCGGTGATCAGCTTGTCATATACCTGGACAGCCCCTTTTTTATTGCGCCGGACCCGGTTCTGCTCACTGTGTAGTCTGCGCTTGAACACCAGGATATCCCGGCTGCTGCCGATTTTCAGAAAGGCGGTGTCCCCTTTGGGCACAAAGGGCATCACATCTTCTCCTGAAAATATGGTGCCTTCCTGGCCGTCTTCCTGAAATATTCTGGTTTTTCCTGAAACCAGATCACAGGTTCCCAGGCCTGCATCACTGGTGTTTTTGATCTTGTATCCCGTGGGAATGCCCGGGGCATGCGGGGTGTTTTCAGGGGCATGGGGCATGGTTTTTCCATCCCACTTGTAGTGTTTGGTCATTGGCAGGTTTTTTTGTTCAAAAAACAGAACCTGCCGGGTTTCAAGGTGCTGCAGCCGGGTGTTGAAAACAGTGTCCGGGGTGAGCCAGAATAGGGCATTGTCAAAATCCTGCCCTGAAAAATTGCGCAGGATGAGGCGGGCATCCAGGTTCAGGGTTTTTTCCTGGTCATCTGCCAGGGCGGTGTAGGTGACCAGGTTGTCCAGTCCGGCCAGCAGATAGGAGATCACAACCGTGTGGTCTTTGTCCCTGCTGCTGTATAGTTCCCACGTAAGGGCAGATGCATCTGAAGCACGGGCCATGGACAAAAGGGTGATATCATCAGGATCTGCCAGGGTGTCCAGATAAACTGTACCAGGATCGATGTGAACATTCTGCCAGGAAAAATCGATCTTGTTGATACCCGCAACCAGGGCGAGCACCCGTTTTTCCTGCACCAGGGCCGTGTTCCGGCCGGCCAGGCGGATGAAAACCTGTTCCTGCAAAGGCAGGGTTGCCAGCCGGGTTCCGGCAAAAGAGGCACCGGGCACAGCAAGGATGCAGCCCAGGCCCGTGAGCAGAATAAACCATGCAGCTATAAGCGCTTTCTGGCCCAGCCCTGCATGCCCGGTCAGTCTCATGAAGATGGGACAGGTGTCTGCTGCCATTTTCTGTCTCCTTTATATGTGGTAATGGTGTAGCAGATGGTTTTTTTGGTGCCCGGATC
>JAABRW010000046.1 GCA_011390695.1 Desulfotignum sp. | reverse complement strand
CTGCCGGCCTTTGCCAGCAATGATGCGGTTCCGCCTCCGGAGACCCGTTACCTTCAGGCCCAGTTCGGCCAGGTTCTCGAAAAAACTGCCAAAGAGATTGCAGACCTTGAAGCAGATCTGGCTGCAGAAAATCAAAATCTGAAAGAGGATGAAAAACAGCAGGAAATATACCATGCCAGCATGACATTTTTACGGGATCTTGTCATCTCCGGGGTGGGGGTTTCCGTGCTTGAAAAAGGTGTGGAAGAGATAAACCTGTCCATGTCTGTTATCCAGTCCCGGCTTCAGAGCATCAGCCAGCGCCTGGACAAATTCCGTCAGACTCTGCTGTTAACAGAGGAAAGATCCGCACTGCTGAATCAGCGTATCCAGGAATCTGAATCAGACCCTGGTCTGGATCCTGCGATTCTAAAAGAATACCACCAGTACCGCTCCATGCTTACAAAAAAGCAAAATATCCTGTCTGCCATTCTGGGGGTACTGTTACAACAACATACAGCCAATGCATCGCTTTTAGATTCCTTTGAAGAGATTCGCACAAGACTGCAGGACCAGATCAAAGACAAAAAAGGCGCACAGATGTTTCAGCGCACAGATCGCCGCAATATGGTTTGGGGCAGTGGTGCCTGGAAACAGGAATGGGACAGTGCGGCAAAATCCATAAACAATATGGTGACAGATGCATTTTTCAAAGAAAAGTGGCTTCTTGTGAAAAAACAGGCCTCTATTTTTGATGCCGTGGTTTTCGGGGGCTTGATTCTGGGGGCTCTGGCCGCATTCCGGGCATTGGCTGTTGTCAGAAAAAAGCCGGGCTTTCAGTCTCTGGCCACCCAGCGCACCGGACACCCCCTGCTTCTGATCCAGGCCTGCGCAAGCCTGGTGGTCTGGATACTGTTGATTTACATACTTTCAAAAACCCGCATCAACCAGTTTTTTCCGGATCTGATCCAGTTTTTTCTGGCATTTTTGATGGTTGTCCTGATGACCCGCATTACCTTTGTGGCTTTGCGGCTGGTTGTTCAGGAAAAACAGGCAGGATTCCTGTCTCTGGTGCTGCGGTGGCAGCGGGCGTTTGTCTGGGGAATACGCCTGTTTGCATTTTTGTATCTGTTCATTTACCGGTTTATCTCGTTTCAAAGCATTCTGCTGCCTTTTCTGCGGTTTGGTTTTGAAGTGCTGCTGGTTCTGGGTGTGTTTTTGTTTTTCAAAGAGATCAGCCGCATGGATCATAAACCAAAAGCACTGGGGGCAGCTGCATTTTTGGCCAAGACAGTTGTATTGGCCGGACTGATTGCAGATGCAGCCGGGTATACATATTTTGCAGCCTATTGGTATATCTCATGGGGGATTACCATTACGGTTCTGTGTATAACCACCTTGCTGGTGTATTCCATGCAGGATGTGGACCAGAAATTTAAACAGGCATTTGAGCCGGGAACAGGCCGCACCCGCGGTATCTCCTATCCGTTTTACTGGATTCTATCCAATGGTATTTATCTGGTAATTACTGTACTGGCACTTCTGGCCCTTGCCTTTTCCTGGGGAGCGGGAGATCAAATTTTTTCCTTTTTCCGGCAGGTATTCATCCGTGAGTTCACCATGGGAAATATTCAGCTGAGCTTTTCAAGTTTCTTATTTGCATTTCTGGTCATTGTTGTCACCTATGCGGCTGCCAGGATCTGGAAACAGGTGATGTCGGAGCGTATTCTTGTAAAAAGCGGTCTTTCCAAGGGTGCCAAAGATTCTGTGATTACGATCAGTGTCTATATTGTGTGGTGCATCGGCTTCCTTTTCAGCCTGACGGCATTCGGGCTGAATACCACCTCTCTGGCAGTGGTATTCGGTGCATTGAGTATCGGGCTTGGTTTCGGTCTTCAGAACATATTCAATAATTTCATCAGCGGGCTGATTCTTTTGTTTGAGCGGCCCATTCAGGTGGGGGATGTGGTGGAGGTGGGCGACGTATGGGGAGAAGTCAAAAAAATCAATGTCCGGTCCACCCTGGTCCAGACCTATGACAATGCCTCTTTGATTATCCCCAATTCCGAATTCATCAGTTCTCTGGTCACCAACTGGAGCCACAGGGATCCCTATATCCGCAGGGATGTGAATCTGGGGGTGGCATATGGATCTGATACAGCCCTGGTCGAAAAGCTTTTGTTCCAGGCAGCTGATACCGTGAAAGAGGTGAATCACCATTTCCGAAAGCCCCAGGTGCAGTTCATTGATTTTGGTGAAAGTTCTCTTGACTTCAGGCTGCGGTTCTGGACAACCATAGATGACTTTCTCACTGCTGAAACCCGGCTGCGGTTTGAAATCGACCGGCTGTTCCGGGAAAACAATGTTGTGATTCCATTTCCCCAGCGTGATGTGCACATGAAGGGCCCGTCAGAACAGGAAAACACAGGCGTAAAACATGACCCATAAGAAATTAGAATTCCAATTAAAATCCGGCATTTTACTTATACCGGTTCTGTGCCTGGTTGCTGCCGTTCTTATGTTGTATGCAAAACCCTATATTTCAGGCGGGATCCAGCATACCCTGACAGTGCCGGTCCTGAAAGGAGGCGGGTCTGAAAAGGCCGTCACCATTCATTACCATGAACGCCCCCCCTATTATGTGACCGGACCTTTAGGGGTATACGGTCTGTGTGTCGATCCTGTGAAAAAAGCATTCCTTGGCGCAGATATCCCTATAAAATGGGTTAAAACACCGGCAGCCAGACAATTGGATGTGTTAAAACATGACGGCAAAAACAATGGCATCATCGGCTGGTTCAAGAATCCGTCCCGGGAAAAATTTGCTGTTTTTTCCCCATATATTTACCAGGACAGACCCACCATTGCCCTTGCCCGGGCCGACAACCCCCATATATTATCGGGCCGCCCTCTCACAGAAACTGTGAAAAACACCGATCTTGTTCTGCTGCGGAAAAAAGGCTATTCCTATGGGAAATTCATTGATGATATGATAGCTGCATACAATCCAAAACAGGAGATTACCACTGCAGAAAATATCGGTATGATGAAAATCATCCATACAGGTCTGGCTGATTATTTTTTCATATCTGAAGAAGAAGCCCGGGAACTGATCAGAACATCCGGACTGCTGCCGGATGATTTTGCCTGTATCCGGTTTACCGATGTACCCGGGGGAAATAAACGGTATCTGTTGTTCAGCCGCAGTACAGATCAGCAGATTATTGAAAAGATTAATACAGGAATCCGGGAGCACAGGAATACACAGGATGAAAAATAAGATCTTAAGGAATGGGTTTTGAGTCACAAAACTGCCACAGCACTGACCGCTGTTCTTCTTTTGGCCCTGTTTTGCGCCGTTGTTCTCGCCCATGACCTCCACACCCGCAAAAAAGCCCATACCAGAATTGTGTCCCATGCCGGTATTGTGGCAAATGCCCTGTGGAACCACAACCAGAGGGGGGCTGCCCGGTATTTGTCTCTTGCATGCAGATCCCATAATTATACATCCATTGTGGTCAGAGATACCCGGGGAAACATTTTTCAACAGGCTTTTGGCGAACCGCCCACAACCCTGCAGCGGGTTTTTACTGCCCTTCATTTGATGCCCCAAGTAACCCATGTCTCCCCCATCCGATATAACGATAAAGTGATCGGCACCATCCAGGCGGTATGGCATTGTGATACCATCTATTTTGATGGTATTTTTCTGGTGGTGCTGGTGATGGGGTTTGCAATTTTTCAATTGTACAGGGGACTGGTGCACGAAAAAACAGTGCTGGAAGACCGGGTTACCCACCGCACCGGAGAATTGTCTGAATTGAATAAAAATCTGCAGCAGGAAATTGAAAAAAATGAAAAATCAAAGCAGGAGCTCAGGAAAAGTGAAGAAAGATACCGGTCCTATTTTGAAGAAAACATTGCCGGTGCCTATATCTCCAGTCCACAAGGGCAGCTGATCACATGCAATCAGGAATATCTGCGCATCTTCGGATTTTCAGACAAACGCCAGGCCCTGGATACAGCCCTGACAGATATTTACAATACCACAGAAGAGCGGGAAGAATTTTTAGCGGTTCTTTTAAAAAACAAGCAGGTCTCAGGCTATGAAACCACTTTTAAGAGAACAGACGGCACCCAGGTTCAGGTGGTTGAAAATGCAGCAGCTGTATTTGATGAAAAGGGGAATCTGAAACATATCCGGGGATTTTTACTGGATGTCACAGAAAAACGCTCCCTTGAATCCCAGCTTATCCAGACCCAGAAAATGGAATCCATCGGCAGGCTGGCCGGTGGTGTTGCCCATGATTTCAATAATATGCTGAATGTGATTCTGGGACATACGGACCTGGCCCTGGACAAAGTGGACATTACAGCACCGTTGTATAACAACCTGCAACAGATCCGCAAGGCTGCCAGCCACTCTGCTGATATTACAAAGCAGCTGCTGGGGTTTGCCAGAAAACAGACCATTTCTCCCAGAGCCCTTGATCTGAACCAAACCATCGAAGCCACCCTCAAGATGCTGCGCCGCCTCATCGGTGAGGATATTGACCTGCTGTGGCAGCCTGCCGGCAACCTCTGGCCTGTGAAGATTGATCCATCCCAGGTTGACCAGATTCTGGCCAACCTGTGTGTAAATGCCAGCGATGCCATAACAGAGAGGGGAAAGATCACCATTGAAACCGGTATGAAAACTTTTGACAAAGATTATTGTACTGATCATGCAGGGTTTGTGCCTGGTGACTTTGTCCTGCTGGCGGTCAGTGACAATGGGTGCGGCATGGACCAGGTCACCCTGGCCAATTTGTTTGAACCTTTCTACACTACCAAAGGCGTGGGAAAAGGCACCGGCCTGGGACTGTCTACGGTTTACGGCATTGTCAAACAGAACAACGGGTTTATCAATGTATATACCGAGCCGGGAAAAGGTACGGCCTTCCATATTTATCTGCCCCGTCATGGCGGGAAAACCGGTGAAGCAGCGGAAAAAACTTCTGCACACATGCCAACCGGCAAAGGCGAGACCATCCTGATTGTGGAAGATGAAGATGCCATACTGGAGCTGCTGCAGGCAATGCTGCTGCAGCTGGGCTACACAGTCCTTGCTGAATCTTCCCCCAGCCGTGCCCTGGATCTGGCCAGGTCCCATGAGGGACGGATTCACCTGCTGATCACTGATGTGGTTATGCCGGAAATGAACGGCCGGGAACTGGCCGGACAGCTCACAGCCCTTTATCCCAAAATCAGACTTTTATTCATGTCCGGCTATACAGCCAATGTGATCGCCCACCAGGGTGTGCTGGACAAAGGGGTGGCGTTTATTCAGAAGCCTTTTTCCATGCAGGATATCGCTGTCAAAGTGCATGCATCAATAAAGCAGACATAAAACCATCGGCATAAAATGCCGGCACCAACCAGGGCTCCTTTATTGTAGCATCATTCTGAGGCGGGGCCATCAAGGGACAGGTCATAAACACAGTGCTGGTTGCGCCCGTTGGCCTTGGAACGGTACAAGGCTTTATCTGACATGGTGATTATTATGTCACTGGAGGATCTTTGTTCCGGAATACATGTGCCGATACCCAGGCTTACACTCACGCATTTGCTGACACTTGAGGTTTTATGTTCAATGTGCAGGCTCTGTATGGCTGTTCTGATTCTTTCCGCAATCAGTTCAGCACCCTGAATGCCGGTATTGGGAAGAATTGCGGAAAATTCTTCTCCACCATATCGTGTGACCACATCACTTGAACGGCATACACTTTTATCAATTGCGGCAGCAACTTTTTTCAGGCAGTCATCTCCTGCCTGGTGGCCATATGTATCATTGAAATTTTTAAAAAAATCAATATCGCAGAGTATGAGTGATAAAGGTTTTTTTTCACGGATATGCCTGTTCCATTCATTTTCCAGGCATTCATCAAATTTGCGGCGATTGGGTATTTGTGTCAGGCCGTCCATCACAGACAATGCCGTCAGTTTTTCATTGGCTTTTTTAAAATTTTGTTCCGCTTTCACCGTGTCCCGTATATCAACAGCATACCCGTTAAATCCGTTGTTTTTGCCTGATGCCGTATAGCTGATTTTTGCAAAACACAATGCCCACATATAGGAAGGTGTGCCTTTGCGTTTCAATCGACATCTGAATTTTGCCACTTTTTCGGTTTCAAAAAGGCTGATCATAAACTCTTCAGCCCTGTGGGGGTCAAAAAATACCTGGGTGGCAAAATCCGTGATCTGATTGGCTATCATATCGGTTGATTCATATCCGAGCATCCAT
>JAABRW010000045.1 GCA_011390695.1 Desulfotignum sp. | reverse complement strand
TGTAGGTGGGGATGGGAAATGTAAAGACCCGGCCCTTGGCATCTCCTTCCATCATGACTGCGGCAAAGGCGGCATTGATCATATCCATCTCTTTTTGATACCCGGCATAGGTGTCTTCCCGGTATTTGCCGCCGATGATGACCGGTGAATCCGCCAGGGTGGCCGGCACGTTCAGATCCATGGTGATATTGGTGAACGGAGTCTGGAATCCCACCCTTGTGGGGATATTGATGTTGAAGACAAACTCCTGAAGGGCCTGCTTCACCTCTTTGGGGCTGAGTTGATCCTCTCTGACAAACGGCGCCAGCAGGGTGTCGAAATTGGACATGGCCTGGGCCCCGGCCGCTTCCCCCTGGAGGGTGTAGAAAAAATTCACGATCTGGCCCAAAGCGCTTCTGAAATGCTTGGGGGGTGAGGACTGGACTTTTCCGGCCACACCTTTGAATCCTTCCAGAAGCAGATCCTGAAGATCCCAGCCCACACAATACACAGACAGCAGGCTTAAATCATGTATATGGATGTCTCCGCTGTAATGGGCCTCCCGCACCGGCGGGGGATAGATTTTGTTGAGCCAGTATTCCGCGGTGATATCTGAAGAGATGTAATTGTTCAGGCCCTGAAGGGAATAGCTCATATTGCTGTTTTCCTTGACCTTCCAGTCCATCTGGGAAATATAGGATTCCATGAGGTCCACGTTTTCCCGGATGGCGATCTTCCGGATCTGGTTGTGCTGCTCCCGGTAGATGATGTAGGCCTTGGCCGTCTTGTAGAACGGGGAATCCAGCAGGACCCGTTCCACGATGTCCTGGATCTCTTCCACTTCCGGCACCGGCCCCAGCTGCAGGTCCCGGGCCAGGGTCAAGACCCTGAGGGTCAGTCTTTTGGCTTCTCTGCCGTTGAATTCACCCGTTGCCAGACCGGCTTTTTCAATGGCACTGGTGATTTTTGACGAGTCAAATGCACTGATCCGTCCATCCCGTTTCTTTATTTGTTCAAACATGGCCTACCTCTTGAAATCAGATTCAAATTGACATATTGTTGCTTTGTGTTGACACAGGGTATCCGGATTGGATATGTGTGATCGACACAAAGCAAATTATCCAATATATTGTTGTGTGTCAAGAGTAAAAATACAATATATGGTATTGACAATCCTGAAATAAAAGAGTGGCCTAAACACATGCGTGCAGATCGCCCGCCGTTTTTCAGAAAACAATACATTCCCTGGTATGATACCACCGCCTTCTGCTGGATCTTGATGGGCTTTTTGTTTGTGATCGGTTTGTTTGCCTTGTCAGGGGTGACCGTGGCAGGGTCAAAACCGGATCTGGTTGAACACGTGTGGTTTCCGGGAATATTGGCCGGACTGTCTTTTTTTCTGGTGATCAAGATCGGGCTCAGGTTGTGGCTGCGGAATAAAAATGAGTGATTTTTTTGATTTCAGGAATCAATTAATGTGTCCAGCATATGATGAAGGATTTTTGCCGTCACTCCCCATATGACCACATCCTGGAATGGGTAGGTCAGGTCCATGATCGGCGGGGTTTGTCCAAGATATCCTTTTTCCAGGTGCAGGTCGGCCAGATGGGACACCGGAATCTGAAAAATCCGTCTGATTTCCACGGGATCGAACCGGATGGGGTCCTGCTGGTTCCAGATCCCGGTAAAAGCGTGGATATCTTTGTGGTTGATTGTCTGGAAATGGCCGACTGATCCGATAACTTCCACATTTTCCGGAACAATCCCCAGCTCTTCCTCCAGCTCCCGCAACGCGGTATCCAAAGGGCTGTCATCGGTGTCATCCACATGCCCGCCGGGAAAGGCCATTTGATTGCGCCATGGATATCCTGCCACATCCGCTTTCTGGATGAACAATAACTTCGGAAGCGTCTGGTCGAACAAAAACAGTGCCATGACAGCTGTGAGGTCATATTTATTCAGGTCCGGAGGAGAAGGATGTGTGGCCTTACCTAAGCTGGAGATAATTTTGTGCCGGCATGGAGTCCGATTCATGGGGGTGAATTCCATGGGTCAACAAGGCAAAGAGAAATGATCAGGGCGTTGCTTTTTCAAATCCTGCTACTTCTACGGTAAAGTTTTCCAGATTCCGAGGGAGATCCGCAAACACCAGCATGAAAGGAATGGTGTCACCCGGCATGATTTTTTCGTTGATATCCGCGGTTCCCCCCGGGATTTTCAACTGAGCAGTCAGATCTTCAATCCGGCCCGTTTTCAGGGTTTCATCAGGAATGATATTGCCACAAAAGGCCATTTGGCTCGTGGCGGCTGTTTTTTCTTTCTGGAACAAGGTCCCTTTCACCTGGATATGGCGGTAGGGAATCCGGGCTGGGTTTTCGATTTTGCCGGTGATGATGAACAGCTCTCCGGAATTGTCATTGGTGATAAACCGGCCGGTTATGCTTTTCTGGTCCGGGACCGGGTCTGGAGAATCCACGGTTTCCTTTGTTTTTTCAGGCAGATATTGCTCAATGAACGGAATCTGGATTTCCGGAAGAAACGGGATCTTGTATCCAAGGAATGTGGCGGCAATATAACCGCCGCCTGCCAATAGAAAGACAAGGATGAGCACCAGAACCGGACGTCCTATGCCGGTTCTCTTTTTTACAGGTGGCTTTTCAGAATGCATGGGGTCTTCTTCCTGGTCCAGCGGGTGGATCAAAGATGCCCGGGCCGGCCGCCGGGGTGGGGGGGGCTCATGAGACGGCGCATCAGGGGAGTCTGCATCCTCCATGTCTGTTTCGTTAAAATCCGGGCCGTCAAATTCATCCGATCCGTCAACGTCCGCACCATCATGTACAAAACTGTCTTTCTGTTCAGCATCGATTTCCTGATCCATGTCAATCTTTGCTAATCTGTCCAACGGATCACTCTCTTCTAAGGGATGGGATCCGGGGTGATCCGTGAAGTTATCTTCTTTTTTTTCAGAGGTTTCCAGATTCAGTTCCTCTGTATCCGATTCTTTTTCATCCAGATCAAATACCAGATCGAATTCAAGTTCTTTGTCTTCGGAAGAAACCGCGTCCTGTTCGAATTCTTCCTGGATTTTGACCATATCGTCTGACTGGTCCGGCTCCTCTGACAGGTTGAGTTCATCTGACAGATCAGGTTCACTTTCTTCTGCTGTTTCTTCTTCGAATTCGATTTCTATTTCGTCTTGATCAAAGGCTTCCAGTTCCAGTTCTTCAACTTCAACTGTTTTTTGTATAACGTCTTTGGGCAGATCTTCATCTGGGTCAATGCTGGAATCATCAAGCTCAAGATCCTTGTCAAAGTCAGAATCATCAAACTCAAGATCTTTGTCAAAATCGATATCCTGAAATTCAGAATCGTCGAATTCCGGTTTGGCCGGGGGTGGGAATGCCGTGAATATGTGCTGGCATCGACTGCAACGTACCGTGGATCCGTCTGCATCGAGTAAGGATTCATCTAAGTTGAACCGTGTTTCGCACTTCTCACAGGTGATAATCATGGCGCATCCCCTATAATTTCAGATCATATATTTCAGATTTGTTTCTGTATTTTTCATCATAATCCAGCCCATACCCGACAATGAAGCCTTTTTCAAGAGAAAAACAGGCATACTTGACGGGAATTGCTTTTTTCCGGCGTTCATGTTTGTCGATCAGGGTGCAGATGGCCACGGAATTCGGATTGAGAAGTTGGATAAACTCCATGATCTTGGTCAAGGTGTTGCCCGTATCCACGATGTCTTCCACCAGCAGAATATCCCGATTCCGGTATTCCAGATCCGGCTGTTTGGTGAATACGATCTGCCCGGTGGAATGGGTGCCTTCATAGGAAGACGCACCAATGAAATCAATGTCATGATCCATATCGATCTGCCTGGAAAGGTCTGCCATGAAAATGAAAGCACCCTTTAGAATTCCTGTTAAAATCAGGTCTTTACCCTGGTAGTCCCGGGTGATCTGTTTTCCGACTTCCCGAACCCGGCCCTGGATGGTCTGTCGGGAGATCAGCGGGATAAATTCAGGCATGATGAATCACAATCCTGTGGTTTTGAGTTCCTGGATTAATTTTTTTTGTTTGTCGGTCAGTTTTTTGGGCATGTCTATATTAATCACAACAAACAGATCTCCGCAACCATTTCCTTTCATATGGGGAATGCCATGTCCGGGCATACGCATTCGGGCTTTGTGACTGGTTCCGGCCGGCAGCTTCAGATTCATGGTTTTTCCAGTCGGAGTCAAGATTTCCAGTTTGTCACCCAGAAGGGCCTGGGTCAGTTTGACCGATTGGGTCAAAAACACGTCGTTGCCGTCAATGGAAAATTCCCCTGTGGCGACCGGCCTGGATTTAATGTACAGATTCCCGGCCGGACCGCCATGGGGAGACGGTTCTCCTTTGCCTGCCAGACGGATTTTTTTTCCCTTGGTCAATCCTTTGGGAATGCGCACTTCAATGGCATTGGTGGCCGAGCCCTGACTGATGGTGATGGTTTTTTTGGTGCCGTGGATCAGTTCTTCCAGGGTCAGTGGTATTTCATATTCGATATCTTTGCCCGGTGTCTGGGGATGGGCCCGCTGCTGGCCGAATCCGCCGCCCGTGTTCTGGAAAAACGGGTTCCCGCCGGAAAAACCACTGGATCGGCCCCGGGGCCCGGCCTGGCCGAAAGATGCAGAAAATCCTCCCCGGCCGCCGCCGAATCCGAATTCCTTTAGAATATCCCCCAGATCAAAATTCCTGAAGATATCTTCCTGGGAATAGCGTTGCTGGAAATCGGCTGAGCCATAGGTATCATACTGTTTTCGTTTTTCCGGGTCACTGAGAACGGCATAGGCTTCACTGATTTTCTTGAACTTGTCCTCGAGTTCTTTGTTCCCCTTGGTTTTGTCCGGGTGATACTTCATGGCAAGTTTGCGGTAGGCTTTTTTTATTTCTGCCGCACTTGCTGATTTTTCGATGCCCAGAATTTTGTAATAATCATCAGCCATTTTTTCCCTCGCAAAGTGTTACGGTAATTATTGCATATAATTTTTTAGTTAAATGATAAGTGCCAACCTGTGCAAGTCAAGCTGATTTGTGTTTATCACGGGCAGCAATGGCCACCATGAGCACAGAGATGGCAGCAGGGGTCATGCCGTCGGTTCTGGATGCCTGCCCCAGGGATTTGGGCTGAATTTTTGTCAGTTTTTCTTTGATCTCATTGGACAGGCCGTGCGCCCCGGTATAGTCAAAATGGTCCGGGATTCTGATTTGTTCCAGATCCTTGAATTTTTTGATTTCATTGAGCTGGCGCTTGATATATCCCTCGTATTTGATTTCAATCTCCACTTGTTCTGCAGCCCGCAAAAGCACGGGATTCTGTGGGGGGGATATGGCGGTCAACCTTGCATAGCTGAGTTCTGCGCGTTTTAAAAGCTGGTCCAGCTTGACACCGGTGGTGATGGGATTGCTGCCCAGGGAAGCAAGCAGGTGGTTGGTTTTTTCATCAGGTTTGACCACAGCCGTTCTGACCCGCCGGAGTTCTCTGTCTGTCTGGGCCGCAATTTCTTTGCAGATAGCCAGGCGGTCTGGATCTATGAGGCCATACGCATGGGCGGTTTCTGCCAGGCGCAGGTCGGCATTGTCTTCTCTGAGCAAAAGGCGGTATTCCGCCCTGGAGGTAAACATGCGGTAGGGCTCGGATGTGCCCCGGGTGACCAGGTCATCCACCATGACGCCTAGGTAGGCCTGGGACCGGTCCAGGATAAGGCCCGGGCGCTTCTGGATTTTGCAGGCAGCGTTGGCACCGGCGAGAAGCCCCTGTGCACCGGCTTCTTCATACCCGGATGTGCCGTTGATCTGGCCGGCCAGAAAAAGGCCGGGGATGCGTTTGGTTTCCAGGGCAGGGGTCAGTTCCAGGGGATTGACATAATCATATTCGATGGCATAGGCCGGCCGCATGATCTGTGCCTGTTCCAGGCCTTTCACCGACCGGACCACCTGGTACTGGATCTCCAGGGGCAGGCTGTTTCCCAGGCCTGATGCATAGATCTCCCTGGTATCGATCCCTTCGTATTCCAGTATGATATGGTGGCTTTCCCTGCCGGGAAATTTGACGATTTTGTCTTCAAAAGAGGGGCAGTACCGGGCAGACTGTCCTTTGATGTGGCCCCCGTACAAAGCCGAATATTTCAGGTTTTTCCGGACAATCTCATGGGTGGCAGGGGTGGTTGCCCCCATGAAACTGGGCAGCATGGGGGTGGTGATCTCTTTGGTGGTAAAGGAAAAAGGGGTTGGCGCCTGGTCGGATTCGTGGCGTTTGAAAGCGGTGAAGTCAATGCTGTCCGCATGCAGTCTCGGCGGGGTCCCGGTTTTCATGCGGCCCATGTCAAAGCCCAGGTCATCCAGATGCCGGCCCAGGTGAATGGATGCAAAGTCCCCGGC
>JAABRW010000055.1 GCA_011390695.1 Desulfotignum sp. | reverse complement strand
GGTGAGCATCACGCCTTTGGGGTATCCGGTGGTCCCGGAGGTGTACTGGATCATGGTGACATCATCCGGCGCGATGCTGTCGGCCCGTTCATCCAGAGCCGCATCGGAGATCCGGTTTCCCATTTCCAGCATCTGCTGCCAGGTAAGAGTCCCGGCAACCGGGTCTTGCCCTAACAGCACGATGTTTTTCAAAAACGGCAGTTTTTCAATCTTCAGTGCGCCGGGCTCACATTGGTCCATTTCCGGGCAGACCCGCCGTAGAATCCGGATGTATTCGCCCGGTTCGCGAACCCCGTGGGTCATGATCAGGGTGGTGGTGTCGGACTGATCCAGAAGGTATTCCAGTTCAAAGGCCCGGAAATTGGTGTTCACCGTCACCAGCACCGCACCGGCCATGGCGCTGCCGAACTGGGTGTACACCCATTCGGGCAGATTGTTGGCCCAGACGGCGATATGGTCTCCGCGCCGGATTCCCAGCGCCATCAATCCCTTGGCCACCTGGCGGCAGATATCCCGGAATTGGGCAAAGGTATTTTTAAATCCATACTCGTGGTATGCCAGAGCGATGTCGTTTTTCAGTTTTTCAGCGTTCGCATCAACAAGGTCTCCGATTCGGTTCAGACGAGTGTCAAATTCCATGGATGGCATTGCGTAGATTTCCTCCTGTGGTTGGGGTGAGCGTTGCGTTCCTGAGAAAGAGCTGAAAATACAATTAGGACAGTCCAACGCGGTTTGTCAAGCAAAGGATGAAAACTTTTTATGCGGTTTGCCCCCTGGACTCCTCTGCAATCCTGGGGAAAATGTCGAAAAAAAAGCTGGACTATTTTATATCAGGTTTGTTGGATATCGTTCTTTGGTTCGTTACATCAGGTAGTCCACCATTTCAGAGAAACCATACCCCCCATCCCGGCCGGTGATCCAGACAGGCGGGTGAGAGAGCTTGTCTTTGAAAACCCGTATATTGGCAACTCCGACGGAATTGGGGAAGAATTCAAACATGGGCTCATCATTGGGAGAGTCCCCGGAAAAAATGATCGAATTCTTAATGGTTTCCATATCTAGATGAAAAATGTCTTTGAAAAACACACGGGTCATTGACAGTTTGTCATAATCGCCGAACCACCCGTTCACATGAATGGAACTGATTTTGGCAACCGCCCCGTTCGCCTTGAAAATCTCCACAATGCGAAGCACCTCAGATTCAGGCAGGGTCGGGACATCCTCGCAAAAATCAATGGCAAGATCCGCCTCTCGAAACGCCTGATCCGCCGAGATCCGGCATCCGGGAACTTTTTCGAGAATTTTTTGTCCGATTTTTTTCAGCTTTACCCGGTCTTTTTTTCGCTGGGCATCAGTTCTGAAAAACTTGCGCACCATTTTTTTTGTCATCGTATCATAATGAAAATAAAAAGCCCCGTTTTCTCCCACCACTCCGTCCACCGGCCACATGCGGGCAATATGGTCACACCAGCCAGCCGGTCTACCGGTAATGGGCACCACTTTTATCCCTGAAGCCCGGAGGATTTCCATGGCCGTGAATGCACACCCCGGAATTCGTCCATTCGTGGTCAGGGTGTCATCAATATCCGTTAGTACATAACGGATACGTCCTTTCATGTTTTCCGGGAATTCTTTCATAGGTATCATTTTTTCTCCTCTGATTAACGGCCATGGGTTGCCTTTGTATTCCACTATGGACTGCCCACAGCGAATGATGATAGAAACTCAAGCATAAGACCCTGTTTCAGACAGCCTGTAATTCTTTTTCAAAAGCCGCAACCGCTGCATGGGCAGTTGCCACAGCTACCCCGGAGCCGCATTTCAGCCGAGTCCAGTTTGAGTTGGACAGAATAGAACCAGCAGCGTACAGATTTTTTGCATAGGGCAGGCCGGATGCTGTTAACGGTCTGAACCGGTCATCCACGTGTATCCCGGCCAGGTTCAACAGATGTCCTTTGGAGTGGAAAAAATCTGAATGATGCCATAGCCGGCGCGATTCAGGCTGGATCACGGGAAGGCCCAGCAGGGGCTCCCGGATACCGGACCGTTCGGCAATCAATCCTTTGCCGAGAAAACGTCCTGTGCACAAAACCACCCCTTTTGACCGGACATGTTGATGACGGCCTTCATTTTCAATGGTGAGGGTAAACCCTTTGCCGGAAATCGTCCGCACGTCTTTGACAATGTGTGGAATGCAATGTACCTGTGCTTTTTTACCCAGACCCCGTACCAGGGCCTCATGGAGCCGGATCCCGGGGACCGACACCGGGGGCATGGGGATTTCAAACACCGGTTTTCCCAGGAGTGTTTTCAGTTCGGCCGTTGTTTTATCCGGCGACGCGATTCCCAAAACAGCCGGAAACCCTACATAGGCTTCACTGCCCAGGTGGGGTTGAAGAAGATCGGCCAGACGTTTGCGATTGGCAGGTACATCCAGTGCCCGGGCTATGTGTTCGGGATACACTTCGGCAGAATGCCCGGTATCTGGAAATTTGATTCGCAGGGAAGAAAGACCGGGCCACCTGTCCGACAGGGTGGAAACAATCTGGCCGGCACTGAAAAGGGACATCCCTGTAAAATCAACGATCAGGCAGGAATGTCTCCGCTCAAGCGCCAATGCCCCATTCCACATGGTTTCAGGGATTATCCAGGTTTTCTTGATAGTCCCCATTGAAGTGATGATATCCATATTCCGCCTGGCAGTCTTCCGGTAAATCAGTCCATGGGCCTTGATGAACGTTGTCAGTTCGGTGAACGCTTCACTGATGGATTTGTCAGAAATTGCGGCATAGGGATGCCCGGGAATATCTTTCCGGACCCGTGCAATCCCTGCCCAGGGATCCTCCCATTCATTGCCGGGTGGCCATACCCCCATAAGATCCATGAGGCCGGATGCAAAATTAATCGTGTTGCCCCTGCCGATGAGTATGGTGGAAATTCCTTTGTTCGCTGCAAACAGTGCGGCTGACATACCGGAGAGCCCGCGACCGATAATAGCCAGATCAGCTTTATGGACTAAGGCGTCAGATGTCATGATGTTTTTTGTCCAAAGTGTTTTCCAGACCAAACAGCCCGCAGTGCATGGCTTCGGTCAATTCTGCCTGGATCAGTTGGTCTCCCCAGAAGATCGGCAGCTGTCCTTTCCAGCGTTCTCTGAGAAAGGATTTGATCTCATCAATACCGCCATGGCCTGAAAGTGTCTGGTTGTCATACAGATGAGCCAGGAGTCTGGCACTACAAAAAGCGCCCTGGCAGGGTCCCTTGCCCAGCCGGCTTCTTTTTCCCAAGGCCAGTAGCCGGGGTTGTTCGCCGTTTTTGCGGATCTCGACAGATATTTCGTCCAGGGTCTTTTTTGAAATCATTTCGCATTCACACAGGAGCCTGTCCCGGTCCGTGGGTTCTTTGCGGATCCAGCATCTGGGCGCGGCACCCGGTTTTGTCCATCTGCCTTCTGTGGTGGAAGGAAGCGGCCGGGTCCGGGTCAGGCAGGGATGGATATTTCCTATCCTGGCACACACCAGGTCTGCGGCTTTTTCAGCCATAAGACGGAAGGTGGTCAGTTTGCCGCCGGTAATGGTGGCAAAATTGTCCAGCCCCTGCGCTTCATGGCTTTCCAGGACAAACCCCCGGCTGACATGACGGTCATCACCGTTTCCTTCCAAACCGGCCAGGGGCCTTACGCCGGAATAGGCCCGGATATATCTTGCCTGCGCAAGGCCCGGAACCATCATGGCCCCCTGGGACACGATGCGGTCGGTCTCCTGAACCGTGGGGCAGATCCTGTCGGGATCCGAAACCCTGACAGATGTGGTCCCCAGAATGGAAACCGTTCCGCCCGGCACCAGGATATCCGCGTCCGAAGGCGGGCGCAACCGGTTGATCACTCCCCGGGTCATGCGCATCTGGGTGACCAGCAGGGTCCCCATGGAATAAACCATGGGGATGGACACCCCGGCCAGGGATGCCACCTGTCCTGCCCAGGCACCGGCGGCATTGACAATCTGCCAGGGCTCGACACAAAAGGTGTTGCAGGTGCGTGTGTCTTCCAGCCAGGCCCGGATGATGTGCCGGCCATGCCGGTCGAACCGTATGAGCCGTGTGTGGCAGGAAAGGTTTGATCCTAATCGTTTTGCATCGGCCATGTTCTCTAAAGAAAGCATGAAAGGGTCGATGGCTGCATCATCAATCCGGTGAACGGCAATGATATCTCTGGACAGGGCGGGTTCCATTTCCCGGGCCATTGCCGGAGAAATTTCCCGGGAAAAGATACTGTTTTTCCTGCACAGTCCGGGAAAATCCGCCATATATTTTTCATCATCTCCCCGGACACCCACGAAAAAACCGCCGCAGTCATCGATGCAATGATCGGCCACACGCCTGAGGATCGCGCTTTCAGACCGGCATTCCTGTGCACTGTGGGCATCATTGGACACGTATCGGGCACCGCTGTGAAGAAGTCCGTGGTTTCCTCCGGACGCCCCGGCATTGATATCTGATTTTTCCACCACCAGGGATGTGACACCCCGCAGGGCTAAGTCTCTTGCAATACCGGTTCCGGTTGCTCCGCCACCAACAATAAGCACTTGTACTTCCACGCCTTCAGCCTCCGTCTGCCCCTATGAGGGGAAGTTGAGAATTTTTGACAGTTCTGCCCCTTGGATTCTTTGCCAATGGGCCGTAGATGAAATGATTCCGGCCGTGACCTGTGCCGGGCTCTCCAGAAAGAGAAGGCGTCATCACAGACAATAGGTTCTGCCCTCCTGAACCAGCTCCAGGGGCGCATTGCCCAGAAACGGGGTATGATAGCCCAGGACCCGGCCGGAAATGGCCTGCTGAAGTTTTTCAACCTGTTTCCAGTGAGTGTGAACCCCCATAGGGTTATCAAAATCGACTTCATGAAAAACCAGATCACAGGACCTGAACCACGCGGGTTCAAGTTCTTTCCGTTTCATAATCGCATTGATGGTCTCATCCAGTTTGGTATCCCCGGAAAAACCAAGGGTCTTGCCCCCGGCCGAGATGCGCAGCCCCAGGGTGCCATATGGGAGAAAATGGTGGTTCCATCGGCTGTCTATCCGGAGGGAATCCAGGACCCAGGGCGTGCCCGGGATCAGGGGTATGAAAATAACATGGGAGTCGAATCCGGGACACAGAGCGGCAAACTGTTTTTTAAGCAATTCGCATATGCCGGGAGCGGTGATCAGCCGCAGGGGAGTGGTTGTTTTTTCCGCCCGCTTGAGGCAGGCTGAAAATCCCTGAATGTGGTCTTCATGGTTGTGGGTGATCAGGATATGGGTGATGTCATCCCAGTGAACGCCATGGCGGGCCAAGGTATGGGCCGGATATCCGCAAGGGTCTATGAGAATCACTGCTCTGCCGAACCGCACCAGACAGCTGGACACCGTATCAACAAATCCGTTGCCTGTCCCCAGTGCCGTGATTTCAAGGTCCTGCCTGGGGTAAGAGTCCCTTGCAACCCCGGCCAAGGCCGCCTCCACCCACTCATCCGGGTTTTTGGCCGGCCTGAATTCCAGGCTGTCATACACGACCCTTCCACCATCGGACACACGAATGGTATCTGGATCAACACGGATCTTCACATCGCCCTGCTCCCAGTCGGGACAAGCCTCAAAAGGAGCAAACCATCTTGCCAGCCAACGTTTTTTGACAATGGAGATACGCCTGGGATCAAAAAAATAGGAAAAGGTCTCATCCAGGTTGCTGCGCATCTGGGCCACGTTTTTGGGCCTGCCCACATATTTTTTGCAAAGCCCGCCCTTGACCTGGGCCTGCCACAGAACAAATTCCTCTCCGGTGTGATTGTCTCCGGCCATGGACCCCTCCCAGTCCGGAATAACCACAATTTCCTCCCGAAATCCATACAGGTTCAAGAATTTTGAAATATCAGGCATGCTTCCTATGCGGATCGTTCCCCTGGATGTTCTTACAAGGTCAACATGCATCCCGCCATGCGCGATACGTTTTACCTCTGTGCTCAATGGGGTCAGACAGGTTTGGGTCATGTGGGAATAAAATCCTTTGCCTGATGTAAAGGTTTACATTTTTTTATTTATAGTACGAATCAAGGGGTGTGATCAAGTAAAAAATAAGCTGGACAAAATAAAATTTCTTTGAATCAAAGGGTATGGAAGCGGCCTGATGATTTTATCTGGAATTTTTTAAAAAAACAGTTGACATGGATCATTGTGGATGGATATAGTAATGTAAACGCTTACAGGAGTGTTCATGAGTACGATTTTGGATGTCGCAAAGCTGGCGGGGGTATCCACGGCAACAGTTTCACGGGTCATCAATTCTCCGGAAACCGTGCGCCCCCAGACCCGTGAAAAGGTGACCCGGGCCATGAAAACCTGTAACTACAAATACAACTCCCTGGCCAGGGGATTTGCCACAAAGCAGACCAATACCATCGGGCTGATCATACCCACCATCAACAATCCTATTTTCGCCGAATCAACACGGGGGGTCCAGGACTATGCCGACCAGCGCAAGACACAGGTCATCCTGGGCAACACCTACTATCAGTACGACCAGGAAAAAACCCTGGTGAAAACCCTGAGGGAAAAACAGGTTGATGGTCTGATTATAACCACCACCAATCCCCGGGGAAACATTCTGAAAATCCTTGCAGACGAAAACTATCCCTTTGTTCTGCTTTACAGCACAATAAAAACCGGGCCGTTCTGGGCGGTGGGAATAGATAATTACCGGGGAGGATACAAGGTCACAGATCACTTCATTTCCCTTGGACACAGGCGTATCGGAATGGTTGCGGGAAACTTTTCCATATCCGACAGAAGTTTTCACCGCTGGCACGGATACCGGCAATGCCTTTTGGATCATGGGATTGCTTATGATAAAAAGCTTTTGATCCAGACAGACTATTCTTTGACCGAAGGCCAGGGTTCGGTCAAAACCCTGCTCAGCCTTGCAGATCCGCCGACAGCAATCTTCTGCTCAAATGATTATCTGGCTCTGGGTGCCATGAAAGGCGCAAGGGAACTGGGACTGAAACTGCCCAAAGACCTTTCCATTGTCGGGTTTGATGATATCGAGATTGCATCCTTTGTGATCCCTGCCCTGACCACGATCCGGCAGCCGGCTTATGAAATGGGTAAACTCGGTGCTGAACTGTTGTTTCAGCGTATGGAAAACCCTGCCACCCCGACCCAGCGGATGCTTGACACAGAACTGATTGTCAGAGACTCGACAGCCAGGGTGCCAGGGTAGTCATTTTTTGAAACAACAAAAACCCTGGACATATTTCCGGGGCAAGGACAAGATGGTTTCCGGGTAGAACCCCGGATTAAAAGAAGGTTGCTTTTGTTAACAAACGCATTAAAAGGAGAAAATCATGAAAACTGTAAAATCAGGGATTCAAAAAGTCAGGGTACTGCTGCTTGCAGTGATGTTATTGTCATTGTCATCCATGGCCTTTGCCACCGAACTTACCATGTTCTACCCCGTGGCCGTGGGCGGCCCTTTAACAAAACTGGTGGACAGTATGATTCAGGAATTTGAAGCCGAACATCCGGAAATTACGGTGAAGGCAATTTATTCCGGAAATTATTCCGACACCATGACCAAGGCCATGACCGCGCTCAAGGGCGGCACCCCTCCCCATCTATCCGTGATTCTGTCAACGGAAATATTTACCCTCATCGATAACGACGCTATTGTGGCATTTGATGACCTGGTAACTAGTGATCAAGAAAAGCTGTGGCTCGACAGTTTTTACCCCGCTCTCATGGCCAACAGCCGCACCGGCGGAAAAACCTGGAGTATTCCCTTCCAGAGATCCACCATTGTCATGTATTGTAACAAGGATGCTTTCCGCAAGGCAGGGCTTGACCCGGAAAAGCCGCCGGCTACTTGGGAAGAAATGGTTGAAATGGGCAAACAACTCACGGTCCGTGATGCCGACAGCAAGGTCACCCAGTGGGGCCTGGAAATCCCCTCAACAGGATATCCCTACTGGATGTTCGGCGCCTTGGCCAGCCAGAACAATCAGGTTCTCATGAACCAGGCAGGAAACCAGACCTATTTCAACAATCCTGATGTCGTAAGCGCACTCCGGTTCTGGCGGGACCTGGGCAAGACACACCAGATCATGCCGGAAGGAACCATAGAATGGAGCACCCTCAGAACCGATTTCCTGGAACAGAAAACAGCCATCATGTGGCACAGCACCGGGAATCTGACCGCTGTCAAAGACAATGCCACCTTTGATTTCGGTGTTGCCATGCTCCCGGCAAAAAAACAACGGGGTACCCCAACTGGAGGTGGAAATTTCTATATCTTCAAACAGACAACGCCTGAGGAGCGCAAAGCCGCTCTGACGCTGGTCAAGTGGATGACCCAGCCAGATAGAACAGCCCAGTGGAGCATTGGGACAGGATATCTGGGCACCCGGCCCGATGCCTATGAAACCGATCTTTTGAAAACTTATGTCAAGGATTTTCCTGCAGCAGCCGTTGCCAGGGATCAGTTGAAATATGCCGTTGCAGAGCTGTCGGTTCACGAGAACGGGAGGGTTTATAAAATCCTGAATGATGCTATCCAGGCCGCTCTCACCGGCTCAAAAACACCTGAAGCAGCACTGGAAGATGCCCAGAAACAGGCTGATCGCATTTTAAAAAGATACCGCTAACCCATGTTCCCGGGTGCAGCAGCAAGGCTGCGCCCGGGATATATTAAGGACGTAACCCATGAAAACCTGGATATCGGGAACCGGACAAGCTGTGGAAACCCTTGGGGCCTGGATGCTGGGAGTTCTCTGGCTGCTTCCTGTGATCTTCGCTTTCTGGAGTGCGTTTCATCCGGCTGAATTTTCAACAAGTTTTGAGCTGTTTGCGCCACTGACGCTGGATAATTTTGCCAGAGCCTGGTCCTATGCACCGTTCCCCCGGTATCTCCTGAACACTTTTATTTTGGTTACACTGATACTGGGTGCGCAGTTCATTTTGTGTACCCTGGCTGCGTATGGATTTGCCAGGTTTGATTTCCTCGGGAGCAACGTGGTGTTTGCTTTGGTACTTTTGCAGCTCATGATCATGCCCGAAGTGCTCTTGGTGGAAAACTACCGCACCATCAGCAGCCTTGGCCTTCTGGACACCATTCCGGCAATGGGCCTCCCTTACATGGCCAGTGCGTTCGGTATTTTTCTTTTACGCCAGTCCTTTAAGACCATTCCAAAGGAACTGGTGGAGGCGGCTCAGGTGGAAGGGGTATCAGCGGTGGGTATCCTCTGGAAAGTCTATGTTCCTCTGGCCAAGTCAACCTATATTGCCTATGGCCTGGTATCTGTCAGTTACCACTGGAACAATTTTCTGTGGCCGCTGGTGGTTACCAGCTCGGTTAACAGCCGTCCCCTCACCGTGGGTCTGGCCATTTTCGGGGCTCCGGAATCCGGGGTTGACTGGTCCATCATAACGGCAGCCACAGTCATGACTATGTCACCCTTGCTGGTGGCATTTATCCTGTTTCAACGCCAGTTTGTCCAGTCATTCATGCATTCTGGCATAAAATAAATTTCCAGTCCTTGCTGGAACCAAATGGTAACAAACGCCCATGTCATCAATCATTCTCCGCAAAATATACAAGCGCTGGGGCAGAACCCAGGCCCTTTCCGATATAAATTTTCAATGTGAAGACGGGACCCTTCTTGTACTTTTAGGCCCTTCAGGGTGCGGCAAATCAACCACCCTGCGTCTTATCGCCGGACTGGAGGCTCCGACATCAGGAACCATTGAAATCGGGGGAAAAGATGTGTCCAATCTACCGCCTGTAAAACGCAACATCTCTATGGTTTTCCAGAACTATGCCCTTTTCCCACACCTGAGCGTGGCTGAGAATATCGTGTTCGGCCTCAAGGCAAGAAACATTCCCAAACAGGAGCAAAAAAAACGGCTCAGGGATGCAGCCGACCTTTTGGGCCTATCAACCCTGCTTGAACGTAAACCTGCCCAGCTGTCCGGGGGACAGCGCCAGCGGGTGGCACTGGGCCGGTCCATAGTGGCACAGGTATCAGTTTGTCTCATGGATGAACCGCTGTCCAACCTGGATGCCAAACTCCGCCAGGAGATGCGCCAGGAAATACGATCCCTGCAGCAGCGTCTCAAAATGACCATGGTGTATGTCACCCACGATCAGGTGGAAGCCATGACCATTGCAGATAAAATTATTTTGATGAACAGCGGGCGGATCGAACAGCACGGCACCCCTGAAGAACTTTACAATTACCCGGCAACAGACTTTACCGGTAGTTTCATCGGCAACCCTCCCATGAATATCCTGACCCCGGATGAAACAATCCTGAAAGCGTTCTTACCCATACTTCCCGACCCTGATTCCTCCCCACCCTACTGCATTGGCATCAGACCTGAAAACCTGACCTTGTCCGGTGAGTCCGGGATCACGGTTCAGGTCATTACCACAGAATACCTGGGCGCAGACACGCTGATTGCCTGCCGGTGCGGCCAACAGGCCATTATGGTATCCCTCAAGGGTAAATCCACTGCCAAGGCTGGAGACGTACTAAGGCTCAACTGGGATCCGGAACATATGTATCTGTTCCATGCCAATACCGGAAAGTGGCTTCTGGAGACGAAAAAGGATCCATCCCCATGAAACAGACCTTTAAACTCACCTACTGGAATCATGTGAACGGCTGGCTCTTGGTTCTGCCTGCCGTTTTCATGATATCTTTGTTCACCCATTTTCCCATCGGTTCCTCGATGATTCACAGCCTGTTCTCCATGGGAACAGCTGTCCGGCCATCAACTTTTATCGGTTTGGAAAACTATGCGTTCCTCTTGGACGACGACATCTTCTGGAAAGTTTTGAAAAACAATCTGGTGTATTCTTTGTGCACCGTGCCTCTGAGTATTTCCATCGCCCTGGGAATGGCCCTGCTGATCAACGGGAAAATCAAGGGGCGGTCCCTGGTTCGTATGGCCTTTTTTACCCCCACCGTACTCCCCATGATTGCCGTTGCCAACATATGGCTTTTCTTTTACACCCCGGAATACGGGCTTTTTGATCAGATATTTGGCTTTTTCGGCGGCAGCAGCCACAACTGGCTGGGCAACCCTGACACCGCCCTATTCTGCCTCATTGTCATGGTCATCTGGAAAGAATCAGGGTTTTTCATGGTGTTCTACCTTGCCGCGCTTCAGCAGATGTCTCCGGAACTCAGAGAAGCCGGTACTATGGAAGGTTCAAGCAGGTGGTACTACTTCAGACGGGTCACCTTTCCACTTCTCATGCCCACCACCTTGTTTGTGACCGTCAATGCTGTGGTGAACTCCTTCAAACTGGTGGACCATCTGGTGATCATGACCAAAGGAGGGCCGGACAATGCCACTTCCCTTTTGCTTTATTACATTTATGAAAATGCTTTCAACTTCTGGGATACCAGCTATGCTGCCACCCTGACCGTTGTTCTGGTTGCAATTTTAGCCATTATCACCATCATCCAGTTTGCGGTTGTAGAAAAACGGATACATTATCAATAAGTGAAAAATCATGTTTCGATTCATATTTAAAAAGGAAAACCAGGTCGAGAAAATGATCTACGCTTACCTGGAAAACTTTCACCTGATTCTGGAGCATTTCAGCCAGGCCCTGATGTCGTGTATTGCCCGGAACCGGTGTGAAGAATTTGATTTTCTCACGGATCAGACCCACAAATATGAATCCAAGGCTGACGACATTCTGGATGAAGTCAATAACCTCATGTTCCGCAAAGCCCTGATCCCGGATTCCCGGGGAGACATTATGAACCTTCTCATTGCCCTGGACAAAATTCCCAATTATCTGGAAAGGGCCTTGTTCATGATCCGATACCAGCGCCTGGCCATACCGGAGATTTTTGTGGACGATCTACAGGATCTCATCCACACCAGCATTGAATCCTGCGAACTTTTATTGAAACAGGTGGAACTGTTTTTGAAAAACGAGACAGGAACACGCTCCCTCATGGGGACCATCGACACCAACGAAAGTTACTGCGACCACATTGAAAGGCGGATTATATCACAATTATTCCAGTCAGAGCTGGATCCTTTTTTTAAACTCCAGTTCAAGGAACTGGTGGTGAACATGGGCGACATATCGGATCAGGCGGACAGGGTTTCAAAACTGGTCAACATCCTGACCCTGAAACGGCGCGTTTGATGTTCTCCCTGCTCGGAGGAGTCTTTCTCGGATGGTCCCTGGGTGCCAATGATGCCTCCAACATCATCGGTACCGCCGTAACCTCCAAAATGATCCGGTTCTGGCCGGCTGCCATCCTGGCATCCGTGTTCGTCATCATAGGGGCCGTGGTATCGGGACAGGCCGGCATTGAAACCATCAGGGGGCTGACCCCGCTGGATATTAACCAGGCTGTCATTTCATCGGTGGCAGCCGCTGTGACCGTAACCATCATGACCCTCATGGGACTTCCGGTATCAGCATCACAATCAGTGGTCGGCGCCATTATCGGCATCGGGATACTCAATGCCCAGCTTAATACAAGCGGGCTTGGAAAGGTTGTTCTGTGCTGGGTGGGAACCCCGGTGGGCGGGGCATTGATTTCCGTTATACTCTACAGAATCATGGCCTTTGCCTATAACAGTCTCACCATAACCCTGTTCAATGCAGACCGGATGCTCAGAGCCGGGCTTATTTTTTCCGCCATTTACGGCGCCTATGCACTGGGGGCCAATAACGTGGCCAATGTTACTGCTGTTTTTGTGGGTGCCCGCATGATCTCTATCCTGGCTGCGGCCCTCATCGGGGGCGGCAGTATTGCCTTAGGGATAATGACATTCAGTCGACCAGTCATGGAAACCGTGGGCAAGAAACTGGTCAAACTTGATCCTTTTTCTGCGCTGGTTGTATCCCTGGCCATGGCCATGACCATTCATCTCTACACCATGATCGGCGTGCCTGTCTCAAGTTCCCAGGCAACAATCGGCGCTGTGCTGGGCATCGGTATCGTCAAGGGGGTCAACACAGTCAGCCCCAACACCCTAAAGCGAATTCTTCTGGCCTGGTTCTTCACCCCGGTGGTTGCCTGCGCCATTGCACTTGTCATCACCTACCTGTCCAGGCTCCGCTACATGCCTCTCTGACCAGGGCCTGGTATCTACCCCAAACCGGGAAAAACTAAATACTCCCGGGTCTGGCAAAGCCATAAAACTCTTTTTTCATTTTGGGATCATTAATGAAACAATTTCAGAAAAACCAAATATGATGATAGATATCCCGGCCCATATATCCTCCCGGATAAAGCCGGTCCAGAATCTGCTTGACGGTTTCAGGCATGGGCGGTCTGCTGCGGTCTGGCCGAATGGATTTACTGTATTTCATCAGAGCGCACTTTTGATTTCAAAATCAGCATACGCTGCCATACCGTGTTCACCAACGTCAAGGCCGCCCATCTCTTCTTCCTCATCAACCCGGATGCCCAGTGTCGCTTTCAGGGCATAGAAAATAACCAAAGCGGAAAAAAAGCAGGGAACTGCATACGCCAGAACACCAACAAACTGTATGATAACCGAGTAATCCGGGCTGAAAAGACCCACAGCCAATGTGCCCCAGATACCGCAGACCAGATGCACGGAAATCGCACCCACAGGGTCATCTATTTTCAACCGGTCGATTCCCAGTACCGAAATCACGACCAAAAGACCTGCGATAAGCCCGATGATGATGGCGCTCATCACGCTGACCACATCTGCTCCGGCCGTGATACCTACAAGTCCCGCCAGAGATCCGTTGAGCGCCATGGAAAGATCGGGTTTTTTCTGGAGAATCCAGGAAAGAAAAATGGCGCCCATGATACCGGCAGCAGCGGCCAGCGCAGTTGTTACAAAAACGAAAGAAACGGCGGCAGGATCGGCTGAAAGCACAGAACCACCGTTAAATCCGAACCATCCCAGCCACAGCAGAAACACACCAATGGCGGCCAGCGGCATGCTGTGCCCCATGATGGGTTTGATTGTATTGCCTGCATATTTGCCCAGGCGGGGACCAAGTACCAGCACGCCTGCCAGGGCAGCCCATCCCCCCACCGAGTGAACCAGTGTCGAACCGGCAAAATCGTAAAAACCCATGGCATCCA
>JAABRW010000043.1 GCA_011390695.1 Desulfotignum sp. | reverse complement strand
TCCAGCCCGGAAGCCATGATGGAATTCATCGAAGGTGCCACTGATATGGTTCAGACTGCGGAAAAAGCGGAGATGACCTATGAAGAGAATGGTTCATCAACCGCCCTGGACGAATTATTCCGATCGGTCCATAATATCAAAGGGGATGCCGATCTTATGGGTTTCAAAGAACTGGTTTCTTTTTCCCATGCTTTTGAATCGGTACTGGATCTTCTCCGGTTGAATACCCTGCCCCGGACCCCGGAAATTTTGGAACTGGCCCTTGAAGCAGTGGATTTTATGAAATCCGCCGTCAATGAACTGGCCAGCGGCAATCCTGTAACGCCCCTTGGAAGACTGTACCATACCATTTTACACCATCTGGACGTCTCTGCCCTGCCCGATGATGACAACCACGGGTCCGAACCGGCCTTTGTTGTGGCAGACCAGGCCCTGCGGGATGTATATTTTGAACAGACCCTCCAGTTCAAGGCCATTATAATGCAATGTCTGAACCCGGTTGACAATTCTGATATCAACGGAATCTCCCTGTACCGGACATTGAAGGACACAGCCCGTGCTGCCGTCATGGTGGGCCATGATTCTCTGGCACAAAATGCTGAAAAACTGCTGGATTTTGCAAAAAAATGGTCAAATGAAACACCGATGCCTGATTCTGAGACTTTGTCGGATATGCTGATACCTGTCATTGATGCCATGGAGGAATTGATCGGGGAACCCAAAAAAATTGGTGAAATCCTGGTCAAAGATGGAAAAATCAAAGAGGCGGATCTGGCCGGTGCCCTGGAAGCCCAGAAACCGGTGGGCCGTATACTGGTCGAACAGGGAAAATTAACACAAAAGGATGTAGATTCTGCACTGAACAAACAGAAACTGATGACACCGGTTAAAAAACAGGTTGCTGATGAACAGCAGAGCATAAAGACTATGCGGGTGGATGAGCAGAAAGTTGAGTCCTTTTCCAATCTTGTAGGAGAAATGCTCATTGCCAGAAATACCTATGCCTATCTGCTGAACTGCCTCAGTACCGCCAAAGACCCCGAGCAAACGAATGAAACCATCAAGGAACTCAAGGAGAATCTTCACCTTTTTTCCAGACTGACCAATGATGTGCAATACGGAATAATGTCTCTCCGCATGATACCGGTCCGGGGCATATTTCAAAAATTTTCCCGGGTGGTGCGGGACATCAGCAGAAAACAGAACAAAATGATCCAGATGCTCACCGATGGAGAAGACATTGAAATAGACAAAAAAGTGGCGGATGTCCTGTCAGATCCCCTGGTGCATCTCATTCGGAATGCCTGTGATCATGGTATTGAAACCCCTTTGGAACGGAAAAAAGCCTGTAAACCTGAAAAAGGGACCATCTTACTGAAGGCTTCCCGGGAAGGAAGCAATATTGTTATCCGTATCAACGATGACGGCCGGGGCATCAACCGGAAAAAACTGCTGGAAAAGGCGAATACAGCCGGTCTTGATTTTGTATCCGAAGATGATCCAGGACTGCTGGATATGATTTTCATGCCCGGACTGTCCACGGCGGAAAAAATATCCGATGTATCCGGCAGAGGGGTGGGCATGGATGTTGTCAAAACCACCATCCAGTCCCTCGGTGGCGGGGTGACGGTCATTTCCGAACCAGGTGCCGGCAGCCAGATCACCCTGACTATTCCCACATCCATGGGAATTGATACGGTATTGTTCGTGGAGGCGTGCAACAATTCCTACGCCATTCCCATCACCAATATCCTGGAGACCCTCAAAGTCACCCGGGACAGCTTTATCCGGGCAGGGGATCAATTGATGTTCTACCACCGGGGAGAGGTGCTGGCCGCCTATTTTCTCCATGATCTGCTCTTTCCCGGTGACACCGGAAAAACTAAGATGCCGGATACAATGGCCATGGTTGTGCTCAAAACATCCAAGGACCGTTTCGGCGTAATCATTGATCACTTTGACCAGAACATGGAAATTGCTGTCAAGCCGCTGCCGGATATGCTTTCTGAACTGGATGTGATCAGCGGCATCAGCATCCTTGGCGATGGACGGGTGCTGCTGGTAATCAACCCGGAAAGACTGGCCGAATAACCGTTTATATGAAACCAAAAAACCAACATAGCACAGGAGTCATACCATGTCATTTTTAGGCAAAGAAATCAGCATTCTTTTATCTGAAAACAGAAAAGAAATCCATGAATTATGGAAAAAACAGCTTGTCATACAATCTAAAAATCTGGTGGAACAGATGGGAATCAACCAGGTTGACCATATCCTTGTAGATATGATGGATGGACTGATCAACACGGTAACCGCTTCAGATTTATTCAAAAGTGAGGACTATCACAAATTACAGGGACAGATCATGGAATTGAGCCGGGAAATGAGCCTGCGCAATATCACCCCCACTGAAACCGCCCTGTTCATTTTTTTGATCAAAACCGCTGTTTTTCCGGTATTCCAGAAATCCTGCTCCCAGGAAAAAATGCTGGTGGAATACATCCTGTTTATCAATACCCTGGTGGACAGGCTGGGGCTGTATAGCTTCCAGACATATCTGGAGTCCCGGGAAGAATTGATCAGAGAGCAGCAGCGGGCGTTCATGGATGTGTCTGTGCCTGTGGTTCAGATATGGCAGGATATCGTGATGATACCGCTGGTGGGAATGCTGGACAGTTCCCGGACCCAGATGATGATGGAAAGTATGCTCACTGCTTTGGAAGAGACCCAGTCCAGAGTGGCCATCATAGATATCTCCGGCATCCCCATTGTGGATACACTGGTGGCAAGGCATTTGATCACCGCTGCCACAGCTGCCAGACTGATGGGGTCAGATTGTCTCATTACCGGCATCAGGGCCAAAATCTCCCAGACACTGGTCCAGCTCGGGGTGGATCTTTCAGGGATTGTCACCCGGACAAGCCTTGCGGATGGACTGAAACTGGCCCTGCAGTTGACCGGCCAGAAAATTGTATAACTGCCATGAGCAGACCAGGTTTTTTACCCGGTTTTGCCCACAACGAAGCATGAAAGTCATATCGGGTTTGCAGAGACTTTCATATAAACTTACGGAGGCTTTTTGATGTCTGACATACCCATTCTCCAAATTGGAAAAACAGTGGTGGTTCCCATCCAGACGGAACTCGATGACCTGGACGCCCGGAAAATGCAGGAAGATATTTTATGCAAAATTGAAAAAATCGGTGCATTCGGTCTGGTAATCGACGTGTCCGCAGTTTCCATCATTGACAGTTTTCTGGGAAGAATTCTTGTGGATACCAGCAAAATGGCAAAACTCATGGGAGCAGAAGCAGTCATTGCCGGCATGAAAAAAGAGGTGGTGCTTACGTTGATTCAGCTGGGTCTGCGCATGGAGGGTTTGAACAGTGCCCTGAATCTGGAAGACGGCCTGAACCTGTTACAAAAACTGCAGGAGAAGCGCCATGATAAAACCATTGAATAACACCCCCCTCACCATTCCCATTCTTAGCTTTGAAGACGTTATTCTGGCGCGCCAGAAAGTCAGAGAATTGATGAATCACATGCAGTTTTCCCTGCTGGACCAGACACGGGTGGTAACAGCGGTATCGGAACTGTCCCGGAATATCATTGTTCATGCGGAAAAAGGACACATGCGCCTGACCCCTCTTCAGAAAGAAAACCGGACAGGATTTACCTGTATATTCGAGGACCAGGGTCCGGGGATCGCTGATATGAACCTGGCCATGAGAGAAGGATACAGCACCACCAACTCTTTAGGACTGGGATTGAGCGGGGCAAAGAAATTGTGCCGTGAATTTTCCATTCGATCTTCTCCGGGTAGAGGTACCCGCATTGAAATCACGGAATGGAAAAAACAGGGAATGGGGCTTATATGAGTCATGATCTCAGTCTCAAGTCCATTGAACTGTTCGTCTTCAATGAGCTGGATGTCCTGCGGGCAAGAAAACACGGGGATGCCATGGCCCTGGCCATGGGATTCAATGAAATTGAACGGGCTGAAATTGAAATTGCCATTGGAGAGATGACCAGCAATATTGTCAAATACGCCCGGTCAGGTGGTGAAATTGTCCTGGATCCCAATGGAAGGGGAAATGATGTTTCACTGAAAATCATCTCACGGAACATGCCTGAAAAGCCGACAGATTCCCGGGACCTTGAACACTATCTGGAGGATGGGTTTTCCACATCCGGTTCCCTTGGCATCGGCCTGTCCGGTATCCGCCGGGTAATGGATGAATTTGAAAGTGAAATAAGGTCGGATGGATGGATCATCATCACCGCTGTCAAGCACAGGCGACAGATTTTCAAGGGCCGGGTCCGGTATTCGGTGATGAATTTTCCCAAACAGGGGGAACGGCTGTCAGGCGATGCATTTTTTATTAAATCCCTGCCCGCTTCTTTTTTCTGGGGACTTGTGGATGCCCTGGGACATGGTTCAGGAGCCTACCTTACCGCAACCAAGGCCCTGAATGTACTTGAAAACAATCATACCAGAACATTGCCCTGGATCATTACCCGGTGCCATGAGGCCCTGCAAAATGATCGGGGGGCAGCCATCTGCCTGGGCAGAATTGATTTTACCAGCAATGTCATTGAATACATCAGTGTGGGAAATGTCGAAACCCGTATCTATACCAATGAACGAATGACCCAGTTGCATTGCATGAACGGTACGGTGGGGGTCATGCTGCCGAAACTGGATATTCTGACCCGGCCCTGGCAACCTTATTCATGTCTGGTATCATTTACAGACGGTGTTTCAAACCGGTTTGACCTTGCGCGGGAAGCCCTGTCACTGTCCCCCCAGGAAATGGCCCATACCATCGTCACCAACTTCAGGCGAGATTATGACGACACCACCGTGATGGTGGCCAGGTAATACGAATTTTATGGAAACAGGTAAAACATCATGACACTGCTATTTTATATTTTGACTGCCTATGCTGCCGGTGCTGCAACAACTGTGCTGGTCCTAAAAAGACAAAAAAACAAACCTGTTCTGGATGAAATTTCTGAAACCACTGTGCCGGTTAACCAGATGCAGCGGTTCACCCGGAAAATCGGGGATGTGTTTTCTTTAAACCGGCAAAAACAGCAAAAGATAAAAGAAACCGCAGCCAGAACAGCCATTGTCAAAACCCAGGTACAGCGGTTCACCGAAAAAATTGGAGGAAACACCGATGCCGCCATAACAAAATTTTCCGAACTCCTGTTGAGCATCAACACCTCTATTAAGAACACCTCCAGTGTGGTGACGCGTATCCGCTCCAAAATGTCATCCTTTGTGGACCAGCAGGGGGGTGAAAGCGAAACAGACACCAACCTGGCAATGGTTCAGGAGCGTTATGAAAACATGCTCCAGGAAATCATGACCCAGCTCAATCTCACCATTCATCGCAAAAAGGAAGATATAACAAAGCTGGATCATATCCGCTCCAGTACGGACAAAATCAAACCATTTTTCGAAGAGATCTCCTCCATTGCGCTCACCACGAAAATGATCTCCCTGAATGCCGCCATCGAAGCAGCCAGAGCCGGTGAAAACGGCAGGACTTTTGGTGTCGTAGCCGATGAGATAAAAAGGCTGGCTGACCGTTCCACTCATTCAGCCAAAGAGATGGAAGGGAATCTTGATCAGATTATCACCTTTATCGACGTCGCCATAACCGAACTCAAGGATGCCATTGATGTGGAATCCCGGTTCATCAATTCCACGGTCATCCTGTTACAGGATGTGGTCATGTCTGTGGTGGAATCTTTTGTATCCATTTCCAATGCCATTGACAAAACCTTGGGAGAATCCTCCACCTTTCGGGACGAGGTCAACAGCATCGTTTTCAATCTTCAGTTTGAAGATATCTGCAACCAGATGTCCCAGCACACGGTTCATATGCTGGATACCATTCAGGACGATTTGAACCGCCTGGTGTCCGGACTGGACGATCCTGAAACCGCCACACCATCCCCGGACAGTCATGAAAGCGCTTCCATCCATGAACAGATTCTCCAGACATCAAAAGGCCTGTTTACCATGGAAGAAGAAAGGGAAATTGCCAAAGCAGCCCTGGAAGGTATACACAAAAACAGCCAGATAACCGATTCTGCCGCCACGAATGATCATGCCCCGATCACTGCAACAGAACCTCCAGCTGATATACAGAACGCAGACAGCAGTGACGACGATGATGATGTTTTCTTTTTTGATGAGCCGTCTGATGAGCAAGCAGAGGGAAATCCTGGCACAACAGAAGCGCCTGCAGATGTCCGGAACTCAGACAGCAGTGAGCAAGTGATTGACAGCAGTGACGATGGGGATGATGTGGTTTTTTTTGATGAGGGGCCTGATGACCAAGCAGAGGAAAAACCTGTTACAACACCGGTAGAAGAGGAACATCCTCTGGACAAAAAACAGGAAAAAGAAATGGAAGAAG
>JAABRW010000042.1 GCA_011390695.1 Desulfotignum sp. | reverse complement strand
TTGTCACATAAATGGGCGATCACCCCTAGATCATGGGTAATCATGATAAGGCCCACATGCCGGTCCCGGGTGGTTTTTTTGAACAGCTCGATAATCTGGGCTTGGACCGTCACATCCAGAGCGGTGGTGGGTTCGTCAGCGATCAACAGCTCCGGATCTGCACACAATCCCATGGCAATGACAATCCGCTGCTTCAATCCCCCGGACAATTGGTGTGGATACTGCGAAAACACCTTTTCAGAATTGGCGATTCCCAACGAAGTCATAACCGCCTTCGCCCTTTTTGCAGCATCTGACCGGGATATATTCAGGTGAAGCCTGAGACCTTCCACAATCTGGTTTCCCACCCTGTAAACCGGGTCCAGAGAGGTCATGGGATTCTGGGAAATCAAAGAAATCCGGTTTCCCCGGATTTGTTGATATTCAGATTCAGACAATGACAGCAGATCAACGTCCTTGAAAAGAATCCGTCCCTGTGACACCCTGCCGTCAAGAAACGGGAGCAGGCCCATGATGGCCTGGGCTGTTACCGATTTTCCCGAACCTGTCTCCCCCACAAGTCCCAATATTTCACCATCATCAAGATCAAAACCAATACAGTTCAGCGGCTCCACACATCCGTCACGGGTGGTGAATTCCACACTGATATTTTCAAGGCAAAGCAGTGTCATTTCAGGGTATCCTCCCGGATATCCATGATATCCACCAGCACGTCTCCGAAAAGATTGAAGCCAAACACCGTGATCATCATGGCAAGACCTGGAAAGATGATCACCCAGGGAGAAATGAACAGGTAGGCGGTGCCGTTGCTCATCATGGCCCCCCAGCTGGGTGTGGGGGGCTGGGCACCCATGCCCAGGAATCCTAAAGTGGCCTCCAGCACAATGGCCTGTCCGATACCGATGGTGGCGGCCACAATGACCGGTGCAATGGCGTTGGGGAACAGGTGCTTGAACAGAATCGTAAAGTCGGTCGCCCCCAGGGACCGGGTGGCTTCCACATAGATTTCGTTTTTGAGCATCAGGATCTGCCCCCTGATCAGCCGGGCGTATTGGGCCCAATAGGTCAGTGCAATGGCAATGATCACACATTCTACCCCGGCACCCACCACGGCAACCAGCAAAAGAGCCACCAGGATCTCGGGCAGGGACCAGGTCAGGTCCGTTATCAAAGAAAGGCCCCTGTCCAGCAGCCCCCCGTAATATCCGGCAATGGCTCCCAGCAGCGATCCCAGCAACACCGACAGGCCCACGGAAACCACCCCGACATAAACCGATATTCTGGATCCGTGGAGGATACGGCTGAACACGTCCCGGCCGAATTCATCCGTACCCATAAAGTGTTCGGTTGACGGCGGACTGTTCATCATGGTCAGGTCCTGCTCTTTGTAAGAATAGGGGGAGATCAGATCCGCTGTCAGGGCCACAAGGATAAGACCGGCAATAATAAACGCCCCCAGCAGGCCCGCTTTGTTCGACTTTATTTTTTTCACCCGTCTGATCCACCGGTTGGCCGGTGGAATGATCGATTCCTGGTCCTGATGGGTTTCCATAATCGCTCGCTTTGCATCCATTCTGGCGTTAATCAAAACAGTTGTTGAAAACTGGTCATTGGTGCTGATCCCTTACTCTGGGATCGGTAAACGCGTAAAGGACATCGGCCAGAAACGTGCCCAACACGATACCCATGGCCAACAGCAGCATGGATCCCTGAATCACCGGATAATCCCGTCTGAAAAGACCGGTGATCAACATCTGGCCCAGCCCCGGACGTGCAAATACGATTTCCACAGTCACCGTTCCTCCCAGGACCCATCCGATCCTGAGACCCAGAATGGTAATGACCGGTATCAGGGCATTTCTCAATATATGTTTCAACAGGATCGCTTTTTTCCCCAGCCCTTTGGCGTGGAGCATCACGATAAAATCCTTGGATGCCACCTCGAGCATGGAGACCCGGGTAATGCGTGCGATCAGGCCGGCACCACCCAACCCCACCGTTACCGCCGGCAGAATCAGGGAAACCAGGGTGCCTGACCCTGAAACCGGCAGCAGGTTCAACCACACGGCAAAAATCAGGATAAGAATCAATCCCAGCCAGAAAGCCGGAATGGTGACCCCGAACAGCGCCACCACCATAGCCATATGATCGATCCAGGTATCTTTTGCCGCAGCGGACAAGATGCCCATGGAAACCCCCAGAACAAAGGACAGGGCAATGGCCGTAAGCCCCAGGGAGAGGCTGTATGGCAGGTGGTGGCGCAGCAGTTCGGTCACCGGCCGTTTTTCAATGATGGATGTACCCAGGTCCCCTTTGAACAGGTTGGCCAGCCAGATACCGTATTGAACCGGAAGCGGTTTGTCCAGGTGATATTTTTCGATGAGCTTCTGCTCGTGTGCCTTGGTCATCCCGGGGCCGATCAAATTGTCTATGGGGTTGCCCGGCACAATATGGATCAGAGAAAAAATAATGACCGACAGTACAAAGAATATCGGAATCATCAATAACAGACGGCGTATAACAAATTGCCACATGGTTTTTTTCTCCGGAAAACTTGGGGTTGGTGCTTGTTCCTTCCGGCCCGCAAAAGGCCGGAAGGAAATGGATCGGTTACTGGATATCCCAGTCCAGGATGCCGATGTTCATGAACTTTCTGGCCATTCTCTTTTCCGGCAGCACTACGCGGCTGCCAACCCCAAACACGGTATCCGGCTGGTAAAAGGGGGCCCAGACATACCGGTTCAGCAGATAGGTATGGTAGGTCGTGAAATTTGCCACCCGTTCTTCCTGGGTACGGGACCGGGTCATTGCTTTGTGCATCAGGTAATCGGATTCATTGTCATGCCACATGGCTGCATTGGGATATCCCATGCGCTTGGAGTTTAAAAACCACTCCAGGATATCGGCATTTTCCCACTCATAGGATCGGACAGCCAGCTGGTGCTCTCCTTTTTTATAGTGGGCCCTGATGGAACTGGGATCCATCAGGGTGATCTTTGCATCGACACCGGCTTCTGCCAGCTGGGCCTGGATCACTTCTGCAGACCGGCGATAGGAGGATTCATTCTTGGCAAGCAGTGTCAATACCAGTTTGTTGCCGTCCTTATCCTGCCGAATGCCGTCAGGTCCGGTTTTCCACCCCGCCTCTTCAAAGGCGGCCCTGGAAGCTTTTGGATCGAAGCGGATCTCGTTCTCTTTTCCTACACGGCTTGCGGGCAGTGTATCCAGCAAATAAGTATAGGCTGGTTTGCCGGCACCGGCAAATACGTTTTTGGTGATGCTTTCCTGGTTGACGGCCAAAGCGATTCCCTTTCTGACAAGTTCATTGTCCAGGGGGGGAGACTGTGTGTTCATGATCATATGAAACAGATCGGTCCCGGGCATCCGGACAATTTTCAGGGCCGGATCTTCTTCAATCTTACTGATGAACATGGTGGGGACGCTGAAAACAACATCCACTTTGCCGGTTTTCAGTTCCAGAAAACGGGTGGATTCCTCTTTGGTATCCTTGTAGACGATTTTATCAATAAGGGCCGGTCCCTTGTTTTGAACCAGGTCAGGGCCCCAGGAGTAATCCGGATTTTTGACCAGGACCAATTCGTTTCCCGGAGACCAGGATTCAAATTTGTACGGCCCGGATCCGACAATCTGTTTGATGCCGAAAGTGTCCCCATATTTTTTATAGGCTGCCATGCTCGGGACAGCCATGAACGGCTGGGACATGTTGAAAAACATGTTGGGTTCCGGGTATTTGAGGTTCATTCGGACCGAATACGGACCGGTGATCTCCACTGTATCAATGGATCCGACCATATAGGCGGACGGGCCGGTTTCCATCTCCTTGAGAAACCACTTGACCACTTCCGCATCAAAGGGAGACCCGTCATGGAAGGTCACCCCCTGCCGCAAACCCAAATCCCAGGTAAGCCCGTCATCACTGATATCCCAGGATGCGATCAGTGCCGGATAAAAATTGCCGTCCGCCCCCCACTCGATGAGCTTGTCATAGATCAGGTTCATGGCCTCATGGCTCAATTCCACCTTGATGGGGTTGAAGGTTGTCACCCCCAGTTCATTTGGGTCCCCTGCAGCATACAGCACTTTTTCCGCCGCTGCCTGAACAGGTGCCAGAAAAATGCATGCTGCCAGCAGCATCATACATACCTGAATGATTGTCTTTCTCATTTGACTTCTCCTTTTTGGTTCGTTTCCTGTTAAAAAAGTAATGTGCCAATATACCATTCATCCCTTCCCACGGTGCACACCTGCCTATCCCTCCCTTGAAAGCCGCTGTCCAGGAAGGTCCCCTGTCGATTCACCGTTCAGCAGCACGGGCCTGCCGTTTACCATCACATGGACAATTCCTGCAGGGAAGCGATGGGAATCAGTGAACGAGGCCATATCCGCAACCGTATCCGGGTCGAACAGGACCAGGTCCGCCGCCATCTCCTTCTCTATACGTCCCCGGTGCGTCAACCCCAGTTTTTTTGCCGGCAGTCCGGTCATCTTGTGCACTGCCTGTTCCAGGGAGATGACCTGTTTTTCACGGACATAGGTTCCCAGTATCCTGGGAAACGTTCCGTAAAACCGCGGATGTACCAGAGATTGCCCGGCAGGGCCTGCAGGGGATGCCGCACATCCGTCAGAACCGACCATGCCGGTGGGATCTTTTAAAATGGTGATCAGGTCTGTTTCTGACATGGCAAAAACGATCATACCAAGTCCCCCCTTTTCCTGGCAGAACACCTGAAAAACCGCTTCCAGCGGATCAAGGCCCAGGGCTGCTGAAAGATCCGCCACGCTCAGGCCATTGTATCCCTTATTTTCCGGCCGGGTGTATCCCACGATCTGGATCCTGTCCCAGTCCAGGCCCTGCAGGGGATATTCCCAGGTGTCAGACCGGTGGGTCATGTCTGCAATAATCTTGTTTTTGGCCGCGGAATCAGACAAAAGCGCCATCATGCGGGATGATCCGGCTTCCTTTGCCCATACAGGAAAAAGTTCCAGCAGGCTGGTTCCATAGGCTGTATACGGATACTGGTCAAAATCGACCTGTATCCCCATTTGTCTTGCCTGATCAATGGTTTCAAGCAGCGTGTCTCCCTGTCCCCACATGGCCGGGGTTTCACATTTCAAATGGGAAATCTGCAGCGATACCCCGGATTTTCGGGCGACAGTCAGGGCTTCTTCCACCGCATCAAACAGATATCTTCCTTCACTGCGCATGTGGGTGGCATAGATGCCGTTGTATGCTTTGACAACCGATGCAAGGGCTGTCAGTTCCTCTGTCCGGGCAAACGCGCCTGGATGGTAAATCAGGCCGGAAGACAGCCCGAAAATGCCGTTTTCCAGTTCTTTTTCAAGCAGGCGGGTCATCTGATGCAATTCCTGTGGATCAGGCGGTCCGCTCCTGTAGCCCATGACATTGGCCCGCAGCGTGGAATGGCCCACCAAAGGGACCATGTTGACAGCCGTACCCCGGGCTGAGAGATGATCATAAAATTCATCCAGGGTTTCCCAGTTCCAATCCTCCGGGGCCAGGCATCTTTTGTAAAGCCTTCCCAGATCGGTCATGTATTCCATAAACGCTTTTTGTCCGGAAGGAATGACCGGCCCGGGAGAGCCACCGCAGTTACCGGTGACTTCCGTGGTTATTCCCTGGCGTATCCGGCTTTCCGCATGCGGTTCCAGCAGCAGGGTGAAATCTGAATGGGTGTGCATGTCGATAAATCCCGGACAGGCAACCAGGCCGGCGGCATCGATGGTTCTCCGGCAGGAAATTTCCAGGTCCGGTGCCATGTGGGTGATGACCCCGGCGGTGACAGCAAGATTTGCTTCAAATGAGGGACTGCCTGAACCGTCAATGATTCTGGCGTTGGTAATCAGCAGATCCTGCATATGTATTTCCTTTTCAATTATGATGTTTTCGAACTGTGGTATCCGGCAGCAGGCCATGGTGATGAACAAACTTGCGGATAACGGGCAGCAGTTTTTCCATGGATTCTTCCAGTGGGCAGACAACCGGGATGCCTGATTTTTTTTCAAGGGCACTGCGGAAGGCTGCCAGATCTTCCGTGGTGCCCCCCGTACCGTTGAGGGTCACGGCGATCACCCGGGTGCCGTACATTTCAATGAGTTTGATTTCATTGTCGATGTCCGGCAGCATGCACCCCAGGGATTCTGTACCGTCAAAATATTTTCTGAAGGGGGTGTGCTGCAGCACCACCCCCTTGATATTTCCCGATACAATGATCTCTGCCCCGCAGGGACCCAAAGGATTTCTCATGCCGGACTGCCCTTCAACCACCATGATATCCGGGCAGGCTTCCTGTTCACATCTGATGATGGCGGCTTCCACCTCACCACTGACAAAATCGTTGATGGTGGTATCCAGGATAAACCCATAGGCATTGCCCTGGAGCCATCCGGTCTGGC
>JAABRW010000041.1 GCA_011390695.1 Desulfotignum sp. | reverse complement strand
CACTATTAATGGAATGTAACAGGACAAAAAAATGCAGGTAAAAATCGAAGACAAGAGCGCTGTCAAAAAGGTACTCTATTTTGAAATTCCCAAGGAAAAAGTGGCGAAGGAGCTTGACAAGGCATACAATGAACTGAAGAAAAAAGCGGATATCAAAGGGTTCAGAAAAGGGAAAATTCCCAGAAAAGTCCTTGAAAACCGTTTTTCCAAAGATGTTCATGCCGATGTCGCCCCCCGTTTGATCCAGGATTCCTTTGTTGAAGCCATCCAGGAACACAATCTGAACATTGTGGGCGGACCCCAGCTGGATCCGCCGGAATTGAATCCGGATTCAGACTATGTGTTTGATATCACCGTTGAAGTGAAACCGGAACTGCCTGAGATCGATTACAAGGATATGGCGCTTGAAAAAAATCGGTACGCCGTTTCTGATGCTGAGATCGATGCCCAGATTCATATGATTCAGAAAACCATGGCAAAAAAACAGAAAGTGAGCGAAAGCCGGGCCGTCAAAGCGTCTGATTTTGTTTTGATCGATTATCAGGGATTTTTGAACGATGAGCCGTTTGAGCCCACGCCCAAAATCGAAAATTTTCTTTACAAAATCGGGCAAAACAGTCTGCCTGAAGCGTTTGCCGAAAAATTGACCGGGTGTGTGCCCGTTCAGGATATTGAGGTTGAAGTGGCGTATCCTGAAGACCATCCGGATGAGAACCTGAAGGGAAAAACCATTTTATACAAGGTGACGCTTAAAGAAATTCAGGAAGAAATTCTTCCTGAGATCAATGACGATCTGGTCAAAGGCCTGGGCAAATTTGAGACCCTGGATCAGGTTAAGGATTCCATCCGGGAAAATCTGGAAAAAGGAAACGCGCAGCGTGTGAAACACGAGCTCAGCGAACAGATTTTTCAGCACCTGCTGGAAAAATATGAATTTGAAGTGCCTGAAGCCATGGTCGAAGGAGAACTCAACGGGATTATCAGTGAGACAGAGCAGGCGTATTCAGCCAACAACACCAGTCTGGAAGAACATGGACTCAGCCGTGAGAAACTGTCTGAACAATACCGGGATGTGGCTGAAAAGCAGGCCCGGCGTCATTTGATCCTGGATAAAATCATCACCCAGGAAAAACTGGATCTCACCGAAGAAGAGATGGACAAAAGCCTGGAAGAGATGGCCCGGGGCATGAATGCCACGGTAGATGCCATAAAGAATTTTTTTAGGATGGATCCCAAGCAGATGGAATACTACAAACATACCCAGCTTGAAAAAAAGGCGATCGATCTTATCATTGAAACCAGTCAGGTGACGGAAAAAGATCCGGAGACCGATGTTCAGGAAACATCGGTGTCAGACCCGGAAACTGACGCTTGACCGAATTTGTAAAAACAGGTTCATCAGCCGCCTTGCTCCGAACTGTTTTCGGAACAGGGGTCAGCAAGAACAGATAACCAAGGAGTTTTATTGTGCCATTAGTTCCAATGGTGGTTGAACAAAGCAATCGGGGCGAGCGGGCCTATGATATTTATTCGCGTCTGTTAAAGGACCGGATTATATTTTTGGGTTCTGCCATAGACAGTGAAATTGCCAACCTCATTGTGGCCCAGTTGCTTTTTCTGGAATCGGAAGATCCGGAAAAAGACATCAGTTTTTATATCAACTCTCCCGGTGGTGTGGTCACTGCCGGACTGGCCGTGTATGATACCATACAGTACATCAAGCCGGATGTGTCGACGGTTTGTATCGGACAGGCCGCCAGCATGGGGGCATTGCTTCTGGCTGCGGGGGCTCCGAAAAAACGGTTTGCCCTGCCCAACGCCAGAATTATGATCCATCAGCCTTTAGGGGGTGCCCAGGGCCAGGCAGCGGATATCAAAATTCAGGCCACGGAAATTCTTCGTATGAAAGATACGTTAAACGAGATTCTGGCCCATCATACCGGCCGGGAAATCGAAAAAATTGCCAAGGACACGGATCGCGATTTTTTCATGTCCGGGGATGAAGCAAAAACCTATGGTATTGTTGACCGGGTGGTTGCCGACAGAAGCCAATTGGAAGTGGAAGCCTGATTCCGGCTTCAAAGGAGTGCTATTAATATGGCCAAAAAAGATGACACCAATGATCAATTTTTCTGCTCTTTCTGCGGGAAAAACCAGAAAGAAGTCCAGAAACTGATAGCCGGTCCCAGTGTCTATATCTGCAACGAATGCATCAAACTGTGTGGTGAAATCATTGAGGATGAAGAAAAGGAAAAAGCGGCTGAAATTGAAAGCACCAGAGAGTTTTATGTGCCCAAGCAGATCAAGGCAATGCTTGATTCCTATGTGATCGAGCAGGATGCGGCCAAAAAAGTGCTTTCTGTGGCAGTGTACAACCATTATAAACGCTTGACCTCCCGCATTGAAAAACCGGCGGATGATATTGAAATTCAGAAAAGCAATATTCTGTTGATCGGTCCGACGGGATGCGGTAAAACGCTTCTGGCCCAGACCCTTGCCAGATTTCTGGATGTGCCTTTTGCCATTGCCGATGCCACGGCTTTGACCGAAGCCGGTTACGTGGGCGAGGATGTGGAAAATATTGTTTTGTCTCTGGTTCAGAACGCGGACTATGATATTGAACGCGCCCAGAAGGGCATTATTTATATTGATGAGATCGATAAAATTTCCCAGCGGGGCGACAACCCTTCCATTACCCGGGATGTGTCCGGAGAAGGGGTCCAGCAGGCATTGTTGAAAATCATCGAAGGCACGGTGGCCAGCATTCCTCCCAAGGGCGGCAGAAAACATCCTCAGCAGGATTACGTCAAGGTGGATACCTCCAATATTCTTTTTATCTGCGGGGGCACGTTCACGGGACTGGAAAAAATCGTTGAGCGACGTATTTTACAGAAAACCATGGGATTCGGTGCCAAGATTGCCGACAGAAAACAGGTGAATATCGGTACATTGCTGGAGCAGCTCAAGCCGGAAGATCTGATCAAGTTCGGACTGATCCCGGAATTTCTGGGACGGCTGCCCGTTGTCACCACCATCGGAGAACTTTCAGAAGCATCTCTGGTCAAGATTTTGACGGAGCCCAAAAATGCATTGGTGAAACAATACCAGGAACTGTTCAGAATCGAAGGGGTGGATCTCCAGTTTACGGATGAGGCCCTGGAAGCCATGGCCAAGGAAGCGGTGATCCGAAAATCGGGTGCCAGAGGATTGCGGGCCATTATGGAAAAGACCATGCTGGACATCATGTATGAACTGCCTTCCAAGGAAGATGTGAAAGAATGCGTGGTCGGAGAAGAAGTGGTGTTGAAAAATGAGCCGCCGATCCTTTTGTATGAACAACCCAAAAAACAGGCCTGACAAAAAAGATCGAGACTGAATCAATGATCAATATTTCCAGATTGTTCAACCAGGACGGCTCCGAATATATCAAAAAAACATTGCCTCTGGTCCCGTTGCGGGACATGGTGCTGTTTCCTTTTGTCACCACCTCTGTTTTTGTGGGAAGAGAAAAATCCATCAAGTCTCTGTCCGAAGCCATGGCCGGAGAAAAAAAGATATTTCTCACCACCCAGAAAGATCCGGAAGTGCTTAAACCCACGATTCAGGATATTTTTCAGGTGGGAACCGAAGCCAAGATCACCCAGTTGCTTCGCCTGCCGGACGGAACGGTCAAAGCGCTGGTGGAAGGAGCCTGCCGGGGCAAAATTATTAAATTGAGCGATGAACGCGGTTTTCTGACGGTGGATTTTATTCCTGTACAGGAAATCCCCATAGCTGAACCCGTATCCAAAGCAGCGTTGAGAACAGTCCTGGAAGCGTTTGAGCATTATGTGACGTTGTCCGGCGCGGTTTCCAAAAGTTTTTTCAAGAACCTGGAAATTCTGGAAGCTGACCCGTCACGCTATGCCGATGCCATTGCGGCCCAGTTGCCGTTCAAGGTGACTGACAAGCAGCAGTTGCTGGAATGCACGGATATTGAAAAGCGGTTTTATCTTCTGCTTCAGCTGATTCAGCAGGAGACCGAAGTGTTTGCCATGTCCGAGAAGATCAAGGGACGTGTGAAAGAACAGATGGGAAAACTCCAGAAACGCCATTATCTCACTGAGCAGATGCGGGCCATCAAAAAAGAGATGGGCGAAGACAGCGAATCCGGAGAATATGCTGAACTTGAAAACCAGATACGAAAAAAACGTCTGCCCAAAGAGGCTGCAGGGGTTGTCAGGCGGGAGTTGGAAAAACTCAAGATGATGGCCCCCATGTCCTCGGAAGCCACGGTGATCAGAAATTACATCGACTGGATGATTTCATTGCCGTGGTTTCGGAAAAATCGTCCGAAAAATGATCTGGCCACCTCAGAAAGCATTCTGGATCGAGACCATTACGGCCTGAAAAAACCCAAAGAAAGAATTCTGGAATATCTGGCCGTGCAGATGCTGATCAAGAAAATCAAAGGACCGATTCTCTGTCTGGTGGGTCCTCCCGGGGTTGGAAAAACCTCTCTGGCAAGATCCGTGGCATCAGCCACAGGACGATCGTTTGCCAGAATATCGCTGGGCGGGGTTCGGGATGAGGCGGAAATCAGAGGCCATCGCAGGACCTATGTGGGAGCTATGCCCGGCAAACTGATTCAGACCATAAAAAAAGTCGGGTACAGCAACCCGGTTTTTTGTCTGGATGAAATCGACAAGATGACGGCTGATTTCAGAGGAGATCCTTCTTCTGCGCTGCTGGAGGCCCTGGACCCGGAACAGAACCGGCATTTCAATGATCATTATATGGAAGTGGATTACGATCTGTCGGAGATTCTGTTCATCACCACAGCCAACACCCTGTTTGATATTCCGGCCCCGTTGCGGGACAGAATGGAAGTCATCCAGATTCCCGGGTATACGGAGTATGAAAAAGAACAGATTGCCAAAGGGTTTCTGATTCCCAAGCAGATCAGAGAAAACGGGCTTGAGCAAACCGATGTGACATTTTCTGATAATGCCGTTCAAACCATTATCCAGCGGTATACCCGCGAGGCGGGGGTTCGGAATCTGGAACGGGAAATATCATCGGTCATCAGAAAAATTGCCACCCGGATCGTTCGCACCAAAGAACGTAAAAACTATTCCGTGAGTACCGTCAGTGTGATGAAATATCTGGGACAGCCCAAATTTCGCAATAAACCTCTGGAAGTGGAAGATAAAACCGGGATTGTGACCGGGCTTGCCTGGACCCAGGCCGGAGGGGAACTGCTGACCATTGAAGCGGTCACCATGCCGGGCAAGGGGCGGATTATGGTGACAGGAAAACTCGGAGATGTCATGAAAGAGTCTTCCCAGGCAGCTGTCAGCTATGTACGATCCAGAAGCAAAGCCCTTGGTATCAATGAGGATTTTTACAAGGATCTGGACATTCATATCCATGTGCCTGAAGGGGCGATTCCCAAGGACGGACCGTCTGCCGGCATAGCCATGTGCACGGCCGTGGTCTCAATTTTAACGGGCCGCCCGGTTTACAGAAATATGGCCATGACCGGTGAAATCACCCTCAGAGGCAGAGTGCTGCCCATCGGCGGGGTCAAGGAAAAATTACTGGCGGCCCACACCCACGGGATTCGTAAAGTGGTGATGTCGGCGGAAAATAAAAAAGATATTCAAGAGATTCCCAGGTCCATACAAAAACAGCTGGAAATTGTTTTTGTGGATGACATGAGCCAGGTGTTGGAACATGCCCTGATTTAACCGGACGGTGATCCCGGTTAAAAATCTTCCAGAAGAGAAATGAATGACGACATGGCGGATACTTCGTCCATTGGGGCCACTTTTCTGCGAATATCGACAATCTTTTCATAGGCTGCCGAATCCATGAGCAGGTCCTCTTTTCTGGTGCCGCTCTGATTAATATTGATGGCCGGCCAGATTCGTTGTTCTGCGCATTCCCGGGACAGAAACAGGTCCATGTTGCCGGTTCCCTTGAATTCCTGAAATATGACTTCATCCATGCGGCTGCCCGTATCCACCAGGATGGTGGCGATGATGGTCAAAGAGCCCCCGTTTTCCAGTTTTCGGGCCGCACCGAATATTTTTCTGGGAAATTCCATGGCATTGGCGCCGAGTCCACCGGAAAGTGTTTTCCCGAAACTGTCCGTATCCGCATTGAAAGCCCGGGTCATACGGGTCAAGGAATCGATGAACACCACGGCATCCTGGCCGATTTCCGCACATCGGATGGCGGTATGCATGGCCAGTCGTGTCCTCCTCATGTGCTGGCCGATTTGCTGATCTGCGGATGAATACAGTACGTGAGCATTGACCAGCCCCCGTTGAAAGTCGGTGACCTCTTCGGGCCGTTCATCCACCAGCAGGATGAACACATTGGCATCCGGGTGATTGGTGACCACTGAATTGGCCATGTGGCGTAAAATAAACGTTTTCCCCGATTTGGGCGGCGCAATGATCAATCCCCGCTG
>JAABRW010000040.1 GCA_011390695.1 Desulfotignum sp. | reverse complement strand
AGGCATGATCCTTTTCAACCCCCAAACCTGCGGTAAGGGAATCGCCCAGAAACAGCACCCGGATCTCATCGGCGCTCACATTTGAAACGCTGGCCGCCAGCCACAGGCAGATTCCTGCCAGTATCCCGTATATCCATTTGTTCTGCGTCATTGATATTCGCTCCATAAGCATTCAAAATATGATATTAAAATGCGCAACAAAACACCCCGTGTCAAATAAAATACTGAATTTTGGTCTGGAATCTCTATCCTGAAATCTCTATGTAGTTCAGGCAGGGTGGCAGCAGGCCGCCTCCGCTGTACCAAGACGACTGATACCCAATACCCAGCCCATGTCGGTTCTTGTTTTCCCCTCTTACCTGTGGTACCAGTAAGCTGTTCAATCGCATTGACAAATTATTGCCGGAGGCCGGACATGTCAGAAACAGATCTCCGCTGGATACAGCGCTACAGCAATTATTTAAAAGCCCTTGGACAACTTTCCAAATTCATTGAAAAAAAAGAGTTGAATGAACTGGAAAAACAGGGCTTGATCCAGGCGTTTGAATATACCTATGAACTGGCCTGGAACACCATCAAGGATTATTTTGAAAATCAGGGTGAAACCGGCATTCACGGCAGCCGGGATGCATTCCGCCTGGCTTTCAGGCGCGGTCTGGTTGAAAACGGCCAGGCATGGATGGACATGATCAAAAGCCGTACCCTGACCACACACACCTATAACCAGGAAGTGGCGGATGCCATTGCAGATGCGGTTTTCAATACCTATTATGCTGAATTCACCCAGCTTGAAAAGACCTTTCAGGCCCTTACAGACAAGGATGAGTGATGCCCCGGTTCGGACTCAAGCAGGCAGATTTGGATCAGATCCGTGCGGTGTTTTCCCGATATCCCCAAGTCAGAAAAGCGGTGCTGTATGGATCGCGCGCCATGGGAAACTACAAAATCGGCTCTGACATCGACCTGACCCTCTGTGGCGGAAAAGACCTGACACTGGATATCCTCTACCGCATCATGGAGGATCTTGACAACCTGCTTCTGCCCTACACCTTTGATCTGTCTATTTTCAGCCACATCAAAGATAAGGAAGTAATTTCCCACATCAGACGGGTGGGTTGTCCGTTTTATAAAAAATGATGAACGACCGGGCATATAACGAGCTGAAGACAAAATGCAATTATTCAGGCCATGGTTCAGGTAGTCATTGATTAACGGCTGTCTGTGTGATACCTCTTAAGGTAAAGAATTCATCCTGACAAAATCGCCGGCCTGAAAATTTGCGATGATTGTGCACCGACAGATATCCTATTGATTTTTTTTCACAATAAACAGGTTGCTCCAAAAAAAATTTCAGGGTATCCACAATGGCTTGGAAACACAAAATTGTTGCCCCGGAAAAGGTAATGGAAAAAATCAGGCCCGGGATGCGTATTTTCCTGGGTACGGGTGTTTCCGAGCCCTGCACCCTGGTGCGCCAGTTGATGAATTCCAGCCAGAAAGGCCTGGTGGACCTTGAACTGATCCAGCTTGTCAATTTCAGTAATACCATCACCCTGAAAACCCTGGATGCCCATAAATACAGATTAAAGACATTCAGCTCGGGGCACATGGTCAATAAAGCCATCGAGAAGGGACTGGTGGACCTGATTCCGGTGCGGTTCAACAGACTGCAGCGGCTTTTTGATTCAAAGCGGGTCCAGGTGGATGCAGCGTTTGTACAGATCTCCCTGCCGGACAGTTCAGGCAATGCCAGCCTGGGGGTTTCCATTGATATGGCCCGGTCTGCCATGAAGCAGGCCTGCCTTGTGGCCGGCGAAATCAACCCGCAAATCCCGAGAACCTTTGGAGACACCTTTGTCAATATGTCGGGATTTGACATGCTCATCTATTCACGGGATGCCCCCATCTATTTTGACCGCTGGGAGACCGGTCCGGTGTTTGACACTATCGCGGACCGCATCTGTTCTCTGATTCAGGACAAAAGCTGTATCGCCTTTTCCATCGGCCCGCTGTTTGAATCTTTGGGCAAAAAACTGGTGCACAAACGCCACCTGGGGATCCACTCTCCTGTCATTACGGATGCATTGATGGACCTGATAAAAAGCGGGGCTGTGACCAATCTGCACAAAACAGTTTTCCAGGGAAAATCCATCGCTTCCTATGCCTTTGGAACAAAGGACCTCATGACCTGGCTGGATCGGAATCACCTGGTGGATCTCCTGGAAATCCAGACGGTTTTCAACCCGGTCATTATCGGAAAAAATCCCAACTTTATTGCGGTGCTGCCGGTCCGCCAGGTTGATCTCTCCGGCCGGATCATCATCCACAGGGGACAGAGCCGTATCATCAGCGGCCCCATGGAATTGATGGATTCCCTGGCCGGGGCACAGATTTCCAGGGGCGGTCATATCATCTTCGGCCTGCCTTCCAGAAATCAGCTTCAGCAGTCCAATATAAAACTTTCTGTTGAACAGGACTGTCACCAGATGGGATTTGAAGAATCCATCGACATGGTGGTCACCGAATACGGCACGGCCATGCTCGCCGGTCTTTCCATCCGGGAACGGGCCCTGGCCCTGATCGAAATCGCCCATCCGGATGACCGTCTGAATTTGTTCAACGCAGCGAAAAACAAAAAAATGCTCTACCCGGACCAGATCTTTACCAGGGACATCAGTGCGCTTTATCCCGGGGAAATTCATGATCAGCATATTTTTAAAAACGATCTCAGGGTCAGGTTCAGGCCCATCAAACCCTCTGATGAGGAGCAGATGAGACGGCTGTTTTACAAATTTTCCGATGAGGCCATATATTACCGGTACTTCCATACCATCATCACCATGCCGCATGCAAAAATGCAGGCATATGTCAATGTTGACTGGCGCCATACCATGTCCATTGTGGGCCTGATCGGAGAACCCGGCGAAGGTATCATCATCGCCGAAGCCAGGTATCTGTGCGGCCTTTCAGGCCGTGATGCTGAAATCGCACTGATTGTTGACGAAAATTACAGCAATCACGGTATTGCCACCTGCATGGTTCATTTTCTGATAAAACTGGGAAAAGACAGGGGGGTTGAATTTTTTACGGCAGAGGTGCTGTATTCAAACCGCAAGATCATGAAAGTGTTTAAAAAAGCCTGCCCCGGTCTTGAAAGCCACCTGTCAGAAAGGGTCTACAGTGTTGTCATGCCCCTTTAAAAAGCATAAGGATGAAATTTTTACCCCATGCACCCAAAAAACAACATCATGGAAGAAAAACAGATCCTGGCCTCGTTTATTTCAAAACTGCCCGAAGCCATCCTGATCTGTGATTCCAGCGGCAGTATTCTTTTGCATGACCACCAGTCCGAAGCCTGGCTGGCACCGGCACACCCCGGCTCCGGCGACCCCGCCTCGATGAACGGCACCCCCATTACCGCCTATATTGACAAAGACCTCATGGAGCATGCACTTGACGACATGACTGAGCAGCTCAGGCAGCCGGCTTCAAATACAGTCTCCACCTTTATTTTACAAAAGCGCCAACGCATACTGCAGGCCCAGGTGGTGCCTGTTTTAAGCCATACCGGACTGTTTACAGGATTTGTGGTGATCCTTGACGATATCACCCGGCAAAGCCATGCTGAAAAACGGGTGGAATCCTTTTTAAAAACATTGTCAAAAAATGCCCGGTCCCCCATGGCAGGCATCAGAGCGGCGATTGAGGCCATGAGACAATTTCCCGGGATGGATGAGGAAAAACAAGACAAATTCAAAGAGATCATTTACAATGAATCCATTGCCTTAAGCGATCTTCTCAACCGCATATCAGAAGACTATACGTGCCTGATCCATACAAAAAAATCCTTGAAAACAGTATTTTTAAGGGATCTTCTGCAAACGGTTGCCAGGCGGGGGCAGCGGCTCAAGCCGGGTATCTTCTGCCATATCATTCAGAACAGGGAAAATAAGGATATCAGAATAACAGCAGATGCATACCTGATGATCACCACCATATTCTTTGTGCTGGAACGTGTGAATACCGAAACCGGGGCTGTGGAATTTGACATTTCCTTTAAAACAGAAAACCGGATTGTCCTGATGGACATCACCTGGAAAGGCTCCCCCATCGATCCCCAATCCATCAGACAATGGGAATCGGTTGCCATCCATACCCGGCATGCTGTCCTGAACATCAGCTTAAAACAAGCCCTTAACCAGCACCACAGCGCCATTTCAACCTGTCCCGGCCAGCCCGGCAAAAAGGAACCACCCGGTCTTAGGTTCTTTATTCCCCAGGATGTGAGCCCGGTCCAGGAATCTCTTGAATCTGTGTCTGCCCTGCCCGAAACCCGGATCCAGATCCGGGACCTGGACCTGGACCTTTTTGATCATTCAGATCAGGATATGGCTTTGGACAACCGCTTATTGACAGAGCTTTCCTACACCGCCCTGATCCGTGAAATCACCCGGGCCGGCCGGGTGGAAGAGATTATCGGAAAACACAGCCAGCTGCCCAGGCTCATCCACAGCATGCTCACCAGCGGTACCAAAATCAGAACCGTGACATGGCTGGTCACCGCGTTTTCAGATGCGATTCTTCACCGGTTGATGGCCTTTGCCATTGCCGAACTCGGGCCCCCGCCCCTTCCCTTTGCCTTTATCACCTTAGGCAGTGAAGGCAGAAAAGAGCAGACCCTTAAAACAGACCAGGACAATGCCATTATTTTCCAGGACCCGCCAAAGGGAGAAGCCATTGACACGTTTCAGCCCTATTTTCTTGTGCTGGGCGAAAAAGTATGCGACTGGCTGGATCAGTCCGGGTTTGATTTCTGCCAGGGCGGGATCATGGCCAAAAATCCGCAATGGTGTCAACCCCTTTCCCGGTGGAAAACCTGTTTCTCCTCATGGATCCATGCGGCAGCACCGGAAGATCTTCTGCACACCAGTATTTTTTTTGATTTCCGGTTTGCCTATGGTGACCCGGCGATCACAGATAATCTGACAACCCATCTGCTTACAAGCCTGTCCAACTGGACCGGGTTTTTCAGGAACATGGCCCATAATGCCGTCTATTTCAGACCGCCCATCGGTTTTTTCGGCAACCTGCAGGTCAACGCCCGGGGTCCCCGCAAACACTGTCTTGATATCAAGATGGCCGGTATCCCCATTGTTGACTTTGCAAGAATCTATTCTTTGAAACACGGGATAAAACAGACATCCACCCAGGAACGGTTATACCGGCTCTATGCAGAAAAAATCCTGTCCAAAGCGGAATATAACGAACTGGACCAGGCCTACAGCTTTATGATGCAGCTGCGGTTCAAGGTGCAGATCCAGGCAATCCTCGGACAGAATCTGAACCCGGACAATTATGTCAATCCCGGGCATCTTTCATCCATTGAAAAAAGAACCCTCAAGGAAATATTGAAGAAAATAAAAGAGATCCAGGCCAAACTCCGGTTTGACTTTATCGGTGCCACGGACCAGCAGATATCCTGATCACCCGGTATTCACGCTTCTGTGTTGTCCGAAGAGGACAGCAGTTTGTTGATCTTCTCCACCACATTGTCATTGGCAAAGGGTTTGGTAATATAATCATCCGCATCAAGGCCCATGCCTTTGGCAATGTCAATGGAGCGGGCCATGGCAGACAAAAAAACAATGCGGATGGGATTGAGCTCTTTGTGCTGCCGGATTTTCCGGCAGACTTCATAACCATCCATCCCCGGCAGCATGATATCCAGCAGGACAAGATCCGGTTTCCAGTTCACAATCAGGTCCAGGGCCTGTTCTCCGGTTTCTGCGGTTTGAACGTCATAGTTATGCTGCGTCATCAAAAACTCCAAAGGCACGACAATATTGGGTTCGTCATCAACGATCAATATTTTTTTCTTCATTCTGCCTCCTTTCCCATGCTGACAAAGAGATACGTGATTACCTCAACGTTCGTATCAGGGTTGGTCAGGGTGGACGACACACAAGCTTCAAGGTTGAGGTATTACTTTACCAGAGGCAGTGTGAAAAAGAAAGCCGCCCCCTTGTCCAATTGGCTTTCCACCCATATCCTGCCGTTATGGGATTCAATAATGTGCCGGGTAATGGTCAACCCGATGCCGGTCCCCCGGGGTCTTCCCCTGGAAGAGGAGATGACCTGGCGAAATTCATGAAAAATCAGTTCCTGGTCCTGTTTGTCAATACCGATCCCGTTGTCTTTGACCCATATTTTCAAAAAAGCACCATCCCCGGCAACGGCAGTGTCTGGCGCCATCCCCACCGTGATTGTGCCCTGGTCCGGGTCACAGAATTTGACGGCATTGGATATCAGGTTCACCATCACCTGTATCAGGCGGTCCTTGTCTCCGGATACCCAGCCCGGGGTATCGGGCAGATCAAGGGTCAGTTCAATATGTTTTTCTTCAATCAACCGGCCCGTGGAAAAAATTGAGTCTTCAATGACTTCACTGAAGTCAAGC
>JAABRW010000039.1 GCA_011390695.1 Desulfotignum sp. | reverse complement strand
CGGTATAAACGACCAGGATATGGAAAAATTATTTGATCCCTTTTTTACCACCAAATTCACGGGCCGCGGTCTGGGACTTTCGGTGGCACTTGGATGGGTAAAGTCCTGGGACGGGGCATTTTGTGTGGAGAGCAAAAAAGGCCGGGGAACGTGTGTGCGCATTTTATTGCCGGTGCAGGAAAATATGCTTTCACCACAGCCTGATGCAGTCAGCCAATGGCAACCTGATGCAAAAGGCGGCACAGTGCTGCTGGTGGATGACCAGGATGCTGTGCGCAAAATCGGTGAGGTCATGCTGCAGCGGTTAGGGTTTTCCCCCATCACCGCTGCAAGCGGCCCGGAGGCCGTGGCCGTGTTTCGCAGACATCAGGACAGGATCTGCTGCGTGATAACCGATCTTACCATGCCGGATATGGACGGATGGGAGACCCTGATGGCCTTGCGCAAAATCCAGCCGGATCTGCCGGTGATTCTGGCCAGCGGCCATGACCAGACCAAGGCAATGAACCGGGATCACCCGGAAAAATTTCAGGTCTTTTTACACAAACCATACGTATTGGTTCAATTGAAAAATGCCCTGCATAAAGCGTTGCAGGATAAGGTTTGAGAGAATTTTATGCAGATATCTGGAATGGGAAAAGCGTTTTTTGTATTCTGGCTGCTGATACCGGTTTTGGTGGTTTCTCCCGGCCGGGCAGCAGACCAGTCCCCGGGTACCGCCAGGATCATCAAATCAGCCAGTGAGCTGGATTATCCGCCATTTGCCCTGGTGCGCAGTGATGGCGCAGCTGACGGATTTTCCGTGGATCTGCTCAAGGAAGTGGCCCGGACCATGGGCATGCCCGTTGATATCGCAACAGGGCCCTGGCATGACATCAAGCAGCAGCTGGCGGACGGCAGGCTGGATGTGCTCCCCTTTGTTTCCTATTCTGAAAAACGGGATAAAGTGTTTGATTTTTCCGTATCCTACATGCGGCTGCACGGTACAATATTTGTGCGCAAGGATGAAACCACCATTACAAGTGAAGCGGATTTGCAGGACAAGGCCGTGATTGTGATGAAGGGGGACAATGCCCATGAGTATGCCCTGCAGAACCACTTGACAGCCACATTGGTCCTGACCGATACTTATGAAGAAGCCTTGACGCAGCTTTCCTCCGGAAAACATGATGCCGTGCTCATGCTCCAGCTGGTGGGGTTTCAGCTGCTCAAAAAACTGGATATCACCAATGTTATCAGTGTGAAATCTGTGCGTGAAACCGATTTAAAACCAATGCCCGGCCCATTGTCGGGGTATGAGCAGAAATTTTGTTTTGCCGTGCAGGAAGGGGACAAAGCGCTTCTGGCACAATTGAATGAAGGACTGGCCATTGTGATTGCCAGCGGCATGTATAATACCCTGTACGATAAATGGTTCAGCCCCATTCTGCCCGGGCCGAAAGTCAGCTGGCAACAAGTGGCCTGGTATCTGCTTGCCATTCTGGTTCCCCTTGTTCTGATAATCGCCGGCCTTGGCATCTGGTTATTGAAAAAAGAGGTTACCCGGAAAACCTGGCACCTGCAGCAGGAGATCCAGGAACGCAAACTGGCAGAGACAACCCTGCAGAAAAGTGAAAACAAATTCCGGACCCTGTTTAATGTGGCAGCCATTCCCATGTGCTATGTCTCCAGTGAAGGCATACTGGTAAACTGCAATACCAAATTCACCCAGACCTTTGGCTACACCATTGCAGATATTCCCACCCTGGATGCCTGGTGGCAGTCAGCCTATCCTGATCCGGCATACCGGCAGCAGGTGATCGAAACCTGGGATGCGGTGGTCAAAAAAGTACAGGGAACACAAAACAGCATCGATCCCATGGAATACCTGGTGACCTGCAAAAACAAAGATACCAGGCGGGTTATCATTTCCGGCACTGCTTTTTCCGAGTATTTTCTGGCCACCTTTGTTGACATCACAGACCTGAAAAAAACAGAAGAACAACTGGAAGCAACACTGGTTGATCTGGAACGCTCCAATGCGGAGTTGCAGCAGTTTGCCTATGTGGCCTCCCACGATCTTCAGGAACCTTTGCGGGCCGCGGTGGGGTTTTTGCAGTTGCTGCAATCCCGGTACCGGGATCAGCTGGATGAAAAAGGCACCCACTATATTGAACGGGCTGTCAATGCCGGCCACCGCATGCAAGGGCTGATCAATGACCTGCTGACCCTGTCCAGGGTCAATACCCAGGATCTGGTGCCCAAAGAAACCGATATGACCCGGATTTTGGCAGAGGTGGTTCGGGATCTGCAGCCGATTATCCAGGAAAAACAGGCGGCTGTCACCTGCTCGGAGCTGCCGGTCCTGTATGTTGACAACAACCAGATGTTCAGCCTGCTGCAAAATCTGGTGACCAATGCATTGAAATATAATACAAGCCGGCACCCTGCGGTTGACATCGGGTTTCAGGAAGAGGCGGATGTATACCGCTTTTTTGTAAAAGATAACGGCATCGGAATTTCACCACGCTTTTATGACAGAATTTTTATGATCTTCCAGCGGCTGCATACCCGCAGGGAGTATTCCGGAACCGGTATCGGACTGGCCCTGTGCAGGAAAATCGTGGAGCGCCATAACGGCCGGATCTGGGTTGTATCACAAAAAGGGCGGGGATCTGTATTTTATTTTACCCTGCCCAAAACCAGGGAGTTGACAAAATGAAAGACATGGAGAATGCAAAACCGGCACAGATCCTTCTGGTGGAAGATAACGAGGATGATGTGGAACTGACCATGGAGGCGTTAAAAGATTCCAAAGTGCGCACCTATGTGCATGTGGTGTATGACGGCATGGCAGCCATGAAATTTTTGCGCCGCCAGGGGGAATATGCGGACAAACCGCGGCCGGATCTGATACTTCTGGATTTAAACCTGCCAATGATGGACGGCAGGGAAGTTCTGCAGGAGATCCGCAATGATCCGGATCTCACAGATCTGCCCGTGGTGGTGTTAACCACCTCCCAGAGCGAAGAAGATATCTGCCGGTCCTATAAACTGCATGCCAACTGCTATATTGCCAAGCCGGTTGATTTTACGAAATTTTCTGAAATCATCAAACAGATTGAAGGGTTCTGGCTGCAACTGGTGAAACTGCCCCGCAAAGAAAGGTGAAAAAATGGAAACCATCCCTGTTCTGGTGATTGAAGACAACCCGGATGATTTTTTTCTGTTGAAAGAGGCCCTGGAAGATGCGGATGATGTCCTGTTTAACATCTTCCACTGTGACCATTTTGAAAACGCCCTGTCTGTCGGGAAAAAAAATGCGGTGGATGTGGCCATCATCGATCTGCAGCTGCCCGATAGTGTGGGTATTGACACTTTTTTGTCATTTCACCGGCAGTTTCCCTATATTCCCGCTGTCATCATGACCGGCAACAGGGACAAGGATCTGGCGGTGAAAGCGGTCCAGGCCGGTGCCCAGGATTATCTGTTCAAGGCGGAATTGTCTGCTGATGCCCTTGTCCGGACCATCCGCCATGCCATCGAGCGCCAGCGCCTGATGACCGATTTACAGAAAACCCGGGCCGCCTTGGAAAAATCTCTGGCCAGTGTCAGACAACTGAGCGGTCTTTTGCCCATCTGTTCTCATTGCAAAAAAATCCGGGATGACAAAGGGTATTGGAATCAGGTGGAGGCCTATATCCAGGAAAAATCCGAGGCACGCTTCAGCCATGGTATCTGCCAGGAATGTGCAAAAATACATTATCCGGATATGGATATATATGGTGTTAAAGATTAGCTGATATGGCCGGAAAGATGCGGGATGAACTAAAAATAGAAAATCAGGGAGACGGTAACAATAATGGCGGATAATCCCACCTATAACGCTTTGCACAAACAGGTTCAGGATCTGGAGCAGGCCCGGGCAGAGCGTGAAAAAGTCCTGCAGGAAAGTGAAAGCCGTTACCGGTCTCTTTATGAGAATGCCCAGGCCGGCCTGGCCCGAACCCGGATAAGCGACGGCATGGTGTTGGAATGTAATAAAAAAATGGCACAGATTTTCGGTTATGATGATGTGCAGGCTTTTATCAAATCGTATGTGTTGTCGGAAAATTATGCGGATAAGGCCCAGCGGGAGGCATTTATTGCAGAACTGAAAAATACGGGCAAAATACTGAACAGAGAAGCCGCATTTTTCAGAAAGGACGGGTCCACCATCTGGGTCAGGTTTGACACCCGCCTTGTGCCGGAACACGGGTATATGGAAGATGTGGTCATTGATATAACCGATCAGAAAAACGCCATGGAAGAGCGCAGCCAGCTCCAGGGTCAGCTGCTGCAGGCCCAGAAAATGGAATCCGTGGGCCGGCTGGCAGGCGGGGTGGCCCATGATTTCAACAATATGCTTACTGTGATTATCGGATATACCCAGACCGCTTTGGGCCAGGTGGATCCTGCCGGAAAACTGCACAAAAATCTGCAGGGGGTTCTCAAGGCGGCCCGGCGCTCGGCTGACCTGACAAAACAGCTGCTGGCTTTTGCCAGAAAGCAGATCATCGATCCCCGTGTACTTGATTTAAACCATACCGTGGAAACCATGCTTACCATGCTGCGCCGGCTTATCGGAGAAGATATCCACCTGCTCTGGAAACCTGCTGGAAAACTGCAGCCCGTAAAAATGGATCCTTCCCAGATCGATCAAATTCTGGCCAACCTGTGCGTAAATGCCAAAGATGCCATTGCCGGTGTGGGAAAGATCACTATTGAAACAGGTATGAAAACTTTTGATACCGCGTACTGCAAAAAAAATCCGGGATTTTCTCCGGGTGAGTTTGTCCTGCTGGCTGTCAGTGATGATGGCTGCGGCATGGGCAAGGAAACCCTGAACAATTTGTTTGAACCCTTTTTCACCACCAAGGATGTGGGCCAGGGTACCGGCCTGGGCCTGGCAATGATCTACGGCATTGTTAAACAGAACAACGGTTTTATAAAAGTATACAGCGAGCCGGATTATGGGACCACGTTTCATATTTACCTGCCCTGCCATGCAGAAAAAATGGAAAAAAAACCGGAAACAAGACCGGAAGATATCCCGGCAGGCAATGGCGAAACCATCCTGATCGTGGAGGATGAAGAAACCATTCTGGAGATGCTCACAACCATGCTTCAGGATTTACAATACACCATTCTTGCCGCACCCACGCCGGGCAAAGCCATGGCACTTGCACAAAAACATGCAGGGAAAATTCACCTGCTTTTGACGGATGTGGTCATGCCTGAGATGAATGGACGGGATCTGGCCGCACAACTGGCATCCCTTTATCCGGGACTGAAATTTTTGTTCATGTCCGGCTATACTGCCGATGTCATTGCCCATCAGGGGGTCCTGGATGAGGGTGTCCAGTTTATCCAGAAACCGTTTTCCATGAAAGATATCGCTGTCAAGGTACAGAATGTACTGGAAGGTGTCGATGACCATGATTTTAACAACCATACTTAATTGAAAAAAAGAAAGTGAAATTTGATGTCACCCAGACCCAGTTATGCAGATTTGGAAAAAAGAATTCATGTCCTGGAACAGATTGCATCAGAATATGAGAACCTGAAAAAAGAACTGTCCGGCATAAGCACATTCAATGAAGATGTTGTCAAAGCAATGAGCGACGGCCTTGTGCTGACAGATATCAAGGGAACTGTCACCTTTGTGAATCCCGGATTTGTGGCAATGCTGGGATACCGGCCCGAAGAGATCATCGGCCGGTTATGGCTGGATATCATACCCCTGGACCATTATGACATGGTGCAGGAAGCGGAAAGACGGCGTGCTGAGGGTAAAACAGACCGGTATGAGATGGTTCTGCAGCACAAAAGCGGTGAAGAACTGCCGGTTCTGATTGATGCCAGTCCCCGGTTTGACAAACAGACCGGGGAATTTGTTGGTACCCTGGGGTTTGTTACTGACATCACCCAGCACAAGCATACTGAAACAGCGCTCAAGGAAAATGCCCTGCGGTATCAGCTTTTGTTTGAACAGTCTCCCATCGGGGTATTTCATTTCGACAATGACGGCACCATTATAGACTGTAATGACAATTTTGTGAACATCATCGGGTCATCCAGAAAAGCGCTGGTGGGCCTGAACATGCTCACCCTGCCGGATAAAAAACTGGTCAGAGAGCTGCAGCAGGCGTTAAACGGCCATACCGGTTATTATGAAGGGGTTTATTGCAGCATCACGGCAGAAAAATCCACCCCGGTGAAAGTATATGTGTCTCCTTTGCTGGATAAGGAGGGCAAATCTTTTGGCTGTGTGGGTATTGTGGAGGACATCACCTACCAGAAACAGGCGGAAGATGCAATTAAAAAAAATGCAGCCATGCACGGCAAAATGCTTGCCAATATCGGGGATGTGATCGTCATCATAGACCAGGACGGCATCAACCGATACAAAAGCCCGAATATTGAAAAATGGTTCGGGTGGAAACCTGAGGCGGTCGTGGGTGAGGTTACCTGGAAAAACGT
>JAABRW010000038.1 GCA_011390695.1 Desulfotignum sp. | reverse complement strand
TGTGCGAAATTCATATGCCACCCATTCCCATTCCTGTGATATCGCCCTTGTTGAAGGAAACCGCGGTCTGTACGACGGCATCGATACAGACGGCTCAACCTCCACGGCTGAACTTGCCCTGCTGCTGCATCTGCCGGTACTGCTGGTGCTGGACTGCACCAAAAGTACCCGGACAATGGCAGCCCTGCTGCTTGGCTGCATGCATTTTGATCCCAGGATACGGATTGCCGGGGTGATCCTTAACCAGGTGGCCGGCAGCCGCCACCGGAAAAAAGTGACGGACAATATTGAACAGTTCTGCAGGATACCGGTCTTCGGGGCTGTGCCCAAACTTGGGTCTGAAGATTTTCCAGAGCGCCATATGGGGCTTGTGACCTCGGCGGAGCACGGATTTTCCCGTCAGGCCCTTACATCAGTAGAAAAAATGGCCAAAGACCATATTGACCTCAAAGCCCTGTACCGGGCAATCACCGATGATTGCGACACTGCAGAAAAGAAATATACCGATGGTGACAGCCCGGATAAGGTTTCGCCGGGGGGAGTGTTTTTCGAACCAGATTCTTTGCCAAAGAATCCTGGACATGACCAGGTGGTTATCGGGGTTGTAAGGGATTCTGCGTTTCAGTTTTATTATCCGGATAACCTGGCTGCCCTGGAAAATCTGGGGGCGAAAATTGTTTTTATCAGTCCATTGCACCAGAAAACCCTGCCTGACGTGGATGCACTTTACATGGGCGGGGGATTTCCTGAAACCCATGCCCCGCAGCTGGCAGAAAACACAAGCTTCAGGGAGCATTTGAAACAGTTGTCCCAAAAAGGGCTGCCCATTTATGCTGAATGCGGCGGCCTGATATTTCTGGGCCAAAGCATCCGCCTGAAAGACAAGGAATATCCCATGTCCGGTATCCTGCCCATCTGGTTCGGCCTTTCAATCAAGCCCCAGGGCCATGGCTATACCCGGGTTCTGGTGAAGCATAAAAACCCGTTTTACCGCACCGGCGAAATGCTGAAAGGCCATGAATTCCGGTATTCCAAAATTTTGAAAATCGATTTTCAGGACCATGAAATGGCCTTTGCCATGGAAAGGGGCAAAGGTATACTGGATAAAAAAGACGGTTTTTTTAAAAACAATACCTTTGGCACCTATACCCATATCCATGCCCTGGGATCTGTATCCTGGGCTCCTTCCCTGGTGGAGAAAGCCAGGGCATACAAAGCGAGGCGATACCCATGAAGGTGATTGCATCAATCAGTGAAATGACCCGGTTTTCGGAAAATCTGCACCGACAGGACCAGACCATTGCGTTTGTACCCACCATGGGATACCTGCATGAAGGCCATTTAGCCCTTATGCGGGAAGGTAAAAAAAAGGCTGATCACCTGGTGGTATCCATATTTGTCAACCCGGCCCAGTTCGGGCCCAGTGAAGATTTTTCCACCTACCCCCGTGCTGTGGAGCAGGATCTGGAAAAATGCAGAACCATTGGTGCAGCTGCCGTGTTTATCCCGGGTTCAGCTGATATGTATCCCCCGGGTTTCCAGACCTATGTGGAACTGGAAAAACTGCCTTTCCACCTGTGCGGTCTGTCCAGGCCACAGTTTTTCAAAGGGGTGGTCACTGTGGTGACCAAATTGTTCAATATTGTCAATCCCGATTTTGCCCTTTTCGGAGAAAAGGATTATCAGCAGCTGGCCATTATCCGGCAGCTGGTAACCGACCTGAATTTCGGCATAGAGATTGTCGGGGTGCCCATTGTCCGGGAGCCGGACGGTCTGGCAAAAAGCTCGAGAAACAAATACCTGACACAAAAACAGCGTCCCCATGCCCTTTTGCTCCACCGCTGTATACAGGCAGCCAAAAAAATGGTGAAAAACGGGGAAACCGATGCCAAAAAAATAGAGGATGCAGCCATTGAAACCTTATTGTCCTGTCCGGATATCACCGTGGACTATGTCAGCATATGCGACCCTGTTACCCTGGACAGGGTAACCAGGATACAGGAAAAAGCCCTCATGGCTGTTGCTGTGTGGCTGGGCAAGACCCGGCTTATCGACAACCAGATACTGGGTCAGCCGGATAAAAGCGTGTAAAAAGACATGGCATCTGCATCAGTAAAAGGGCATGGCCACAGTTTCGGTCAGGAGCATAAGCAGCCGGGAGAAACCCGTACCCTCATAGTAATCGCAGTTACCGCCGTCATGATGGTGGTGGAAATCACCACCGGCATTATTTTCGGGTCCATGGCCCTGCTGGCGGACGGCCTGCATATGGCTTCCCATGCAGCAGCGCTTACCATAACTGCGCTGGCCTATGTTTATGCCCGGCGCCATGCCCATGACACCCGCTTCAGTTTCGGTACAGGCAAAGTGAATGCTTTGGGCGGTTTCACCGGGGCGGTGCTTCTGGCGGTATTTGCCCTTATGATGGCGGTGGAAAGTACGGCAAGACTGGTGAATCCAGTGGAAATTGCATTTAACCAGGCAATTCTTGTGGCAGTGATCGGTTTGGTGGTCAATGTTCTTTCCATGTTCATTCTGGGCAGCCACAAAAGTCATGACCACGGCCACAGCCATCACAGCCATGACCAGAACCTGCGCTCCGCCTATCTGCATGTTCTGGCAGATGCCCTGACATCTTTTCTGGCAATTTTTGCCCTTCTGGCTGCCAAATACTTCGGTCTGGTGTGGATGGATCCGGTTATGGGGATCATCGGCGCTGTTCTGGTTTCACGCTGGTCTGTGGGACTGCTGCGGTCCAGCGGCCGGGTCCTGCTGGATCACCAGGCGCCCGAAGACATCCTGCACAAAGTGACAAATACCATTGAAATCCTTCCTGATAACCGGGTGGATGATCTGCATGTATGGGCCATCGGCCCCGGTATCTATGCGGCCATAGTATCGGTGGCTGCACGCAACCCTGAATCACCTGCATACTATAAGCAGCTTTTGACCTGTTGCGAGTTGAACCTGGTGCATGTATCTGTCGAAATCATACAGGCCCGGTGATCTGTCTTGTACCTGATTGGCGTATACCTGGATGCGGGTTGAAAAAAACAGGCGGTTTTTCCGGCAATCGGAAAAACCGCCTGTGCAAAAGTTACGCATTCAAAAGGTGATATAATCAGGCTTTTTCATGGCACTGGTTGCAGGAAGTAGGGGCCGGTCCTTTACGGCCTTTCGGGTCCCCGGCTTCAATATTCACCTCTTTGTGGCAGTCTCTGCAGTTTCCATGCATGGCATTCTCATGGACCATGATGTCTCTTCTGTTTTCTTTGGTTTTTTCAAAAATATCATGACATTCATAACAGGGCTGGACATCATCTCCCATTGTAAGCTCTAAGGGCTCACCATTCTCATCATGGTGGCACTCGCCGCAGGAAATGCCATAATCTTCGGCGTGTTTTTTGTGGGTGAATGTCACCGGCTTGAACTGGGGGGGACCTTTTCTGCGCTGGTCATAACCAGGGGTCTCCAGTTGGAATGTGTCCTCCACCTCGGTACCTGCCTGGATACCGGTTGCGGCAAAGATCGCAGCCAATCCTGCAGCCAGCAGCAGCACAATCAGTTTTTTGTTCATACGCGTTTTACTCCTTTAGCTGTTGAATTATGTATTTTCACTTTTACCGGTACCGAACCCCGGGACCGGAGGGATTTTACGATAAAACTGTCTATTTTTTTACACAACAACTGGACAAAGTCAATAAAAATTCCGGATATTCCTTTTGGGCTATTCTGTTTTATCTTTCTTGTCCGATGGGGAAGTGGTGCTCTCGGATGCCGTGTCTGCATCAGTTTCTGCGTCTTTGTCAGCGGGGGTTTTTCTGCCGAATATCCGGGCGCCCAGAATGCTGATTTCATAAAGAATCATCAAAGGAAGGGCCATCATTACCTGGGTGATGACATCCGGCGGGGTTATCAAAGCAGCCCCCACAAAAAAAAGCAGCAACGCATATTTCCGGTTCTTTTTTAAAAACGGCACTGTTACCAGGCCCATGCGGGCCATGAAGGTCAGCACCAGGGGCAGTTCAAATACAAGCCCGAAGGCCAGCAGCATTTTGGAGGCAAATGAAAGATACTCTTTCATGGAGGGCATGGCCTGGATGGTATCATTGGCAAACCCCAAAAAGAACTGAAATCCATATGGAAAAACAACGAAATATCCAAAGGAGGAACCCAGGACAAAAAAGAAAATGGACAGCAGTACAACCGGCAGCATATATTTTTTTTCGTTTCGATACAGCCCCGGAGACACAAACATCCAGAATTCATAGAACAATACAGGTGTGGCCACCACAATGCCGGCAAGCAGAGATACTTTGAGGTAGGTGAAAAAGGCCTCGGGCAGACCGGTAAATATCATTCGGGCATTGCCGTCGGCTTCCATGGCGGTCACCAACGGCGCGGTTAAAATCCGGAACAGCTGTTCCTTAAATACATATGCCCCGGCAAACCCTATTCCTACGGCAATAAATGAGCGGACAAGCCGGTCGCGCAACTCTCCTAAATGTTCTGTGAACGGGCTTTTGGTCTCGGTTTCCATGGGTTATCCGCTATTTTTTGTCCCCGCTGCCGTCGTTTTTGGGGGCATCATTTTCAGGTGCTGTTTCAGCATCATCTAAAGGCCCGTCCTTTGGGGCATCGGTTTTTTCCTGATCCGGTTTTTTCTGATTTTGGCCGTTGTCTTTTTCTTCCCGACGGGATTTGCCGGTTATATCTGTCATATCCGCGGCAGAAGATTTTATATCATGAAGGGTGGTTTCCATGTCAATGCTGCGTTTGAAATCCTGGGCCGACCGTTTGAATTCACCCATGGCCCGGCCCAGTGTTTTGGCAAGTTCCGGCAGCTTTTTGGGGCCTATGACGATCAGGGCTATGGCCAGAATTAACAGGATTTCAGGCATTCCAAGACCAAACATATTATCTTATATCTCCTTTTTTTGCAGCGTAGTCTCCAGGTTAAGGGTTTTACACCGAATTTCAGGGACATGTCAACCTGAACAAATGGTCAGGGTTTTTTATTATATTTTTTGGGGTGTCCGGGCCGTCTTTTTCTCGGCCGGCCTTTTGCCGGGACCTTTTTTTGTTGCTGCTGCCTGGGAAGGGGTTTGGGCAATGGCTGTTCCAGGGTTTTTGATGGATATTCACAGGTGATTTTGTGGCCCAGGACCGCCTCAATCTGGGGGATCTGAAAAGAGCTCATTTCATCGGCAAAGGAAATTGAGGTGCCTGCAGCGCCGGCTCGTCCGGTCCTTCCAATGCGGTGGATATAGTGTTCAGGTTCAAAGGGCATGTCATAGTTGACCACATGGCTGATGTTTTCAATGTGCAGGCCCCGGGCTGCCACATCGGTTGCCACCAGGATATTGATGGTGCTGTTCTTGAACTGGTTCAATACCTTGAACCGGTTGTCCTGGGATACATCCCCGGACAGGACCTTGCATTTGAGCCTGTACCGGGAAAGTTTGTCGCATAAGAATTTGGCCGTATCCTTGCGGTTGACAAAAATGAGCACCCGGTCAAGTTTTTCCGATACAATAAGATTATAAACATGTTGGAATTTTTTATCTTCAGTGGTGAGATACACAATCTGGCGGATATTTTCAGCGGTGGTCTGTTCCGGATCAATTTCAATCCGGACCTTGTTTTTCGTGGTCCAGGAATCAGCCAGACGCAGGACTTCTTCGGTGAGGGTGGCTGAAAAAAACAGGGTTTGGCGCTTGTCCTTGTGGGGGGTCATGTACACCAGACGTCTGACATCCGGAATAAATCCCATGTCCAGCATCCGGTCCGCCTCATCAATGACCACGATTTCCACTTTGGACAGATTGATGCGTTTTTGCCGGATAAAATCCAGCAGCCGTCCCGGGGTTGCCACAATAACATCAACCGGATTGTCATGAAGTATCTGCTGTTGTCTGGCATAGCCGGTCCCGCCATAAACAGATACAATTTTCAGACGGGTATATCTGGCCAGGTCATTGAAATCTTTTTCAATCTGGTGGACCAGTTCCCTGGTCGGTGCCAGGATCAGTGCCCTGGGAAACCCTTCTTTGTTTTTCACAGGATTTTCGGTGAACGCCTTGATCATGGCGATAATAAAGGTGGCGCTTTTTCCTGTTCCTGTCTGGGCTTTGGCTGTGGCATCTTTTCCCGCAAGGGTATGGGGAAGCAGGGCTGCCTGGATTTCCGTGCAATATGCAAACCCCAGATCTGATATGGCATGCATGAGATTTTCAGGCAGGTCCAGATCATGAAAGCGGGTCTTTCCCTCTTCAGGTGCCACAAAAAAATTTTTCAATGACCAGGATTCCTGTTGGTCAGGGTTTTTCTGATCCATTTTTTCAGGGCGTTTTTTTGCAGTCCGCTGTCGCTGATTAATGCTCTTTTTTTGGGATTCCCTTGCTGCGTTGGTTTTCAAAATCTGTTGTGCGGGTTCGAACGTGGTTTGCAGCCGGTCAGGTTCTGGTTTTTCTCCATCGGGATGTGGTTGTATGGGATCAGGATGGGTGAAAGTTTTGGCCTGGCTGTCGGTTTCCTGCTGGTTTGTCCGG
>JAABRW010000037.1 GCA_011390695.1 Desulfotignum sp. | reverse complement strand
TGGCGGTGGCAGGTACCGGGGGGTACACATCCGCCCTGCTGGTGATCAATGCCGGGTTGTCCCCCTGGATTGCCATGGTGGCGGGGGGTGTGTCTTCTGCAATTTTGGGGCTGGTCATCGGCATGATTTCCCTGCGGCTGCGGGGCATTTTTGCTGCCTGCCTGTCCTGGTTTTTCGGCCTGGCGGTCATGGGACTCGCCGTTAAAATGGTCTGGTTGACCAGAGGTCCTCTGGGCCTGAGAGTCCCGCGCCTTTTTGAGACGGAATCCAATTTTCCGTTTTATTTTCTGATCATCATCCTGGTATATCTCACCTACCTGATCTGTAAGTGGGTGGTCAGATCCAAAATGGGACTGGCTTTCCAGGCAATCGGCCAGAACATGGATGCCGCCAGGACATCCGGCATAGATCCGGTGTTCTACCGGGTATTCAATTTCACCATGTCATGTGCCATTGCAGGGGTTCTGGGCGGATATTACGCCCACTTTTACGGCATTCTGACCCCGGATATGATGCATACATCCAAGACAGTGGAAGTGTTGGCAGTTGCGTATATAGGGGGCAGGGGAAGCCTGTGGGGCGGGGCGGTTGTTGCCTTTCCCTTTATTTTTCTCATGGAGATTGTCCGGTCCACCCTGTCTCATCTGCCGGGGCTGAACCTGGTGATTTATGCCTTGGTACTTATTCTGGTGATGATCTATTATCCGGGCGGGTTCTCATATTTTTATGACACCCATATCCGGAAGCCCAAAAACAAGGCATTACGATATTTGTTAAATGGTAGAGACGTGTAACAATTAAAAAAGAGAGGTAAAAATTATGAAAACCAATGCAAGAGCGGTTGTGATCGGCGGCGGCGTCATCGGCGTCTCAGTGGCCTATCATCTGGCAAAATATGGATTGAAAGACGATGTGGTGCTGTTGGAAAAACATGAGCTGACTTCCGGGTCCACCTGGATGGCGGCAGGGAACGTATCCTTTTTTCATGGCAATTATTACGGCACCCAGGTGAACAAGAAAAGTATCGAAATCTACAAGGAACTGGAAAAGGAAACGGGTCAGCCTGTTGGATGGCACACCACCGGGTCCATCAGAACCGCAGACAACCCGGGCCGGATGGATGAACTGGGATATGCCTATTCCATGAACCGGTGCCTGGGCCTGGATGTGTCCTATGTCACCCCGGAAGAGATTGGAAAAATGCACCCCTATATCCAGACAGACGGGTTACTGGGGGGTCTGTACTGGCCGGATGACGGGGATGTGGATCCCAACTCCCTGACCCAGGCCATGGCCAAAGGGGCCCGGAAACTCGGGGTGGAGTTCAATTTGCACACCATGGTCTCCGGCATCTATCAGAAACCCAACGGCGAATGGGTGGTGCAGACCGACAAAGGCGACATCACCTGTGAAAAAGTCGTGAATGCCGCCGGCCTGTGGGCACCGGAAGTGGCGCGAATGGTCGGACTGGAGATACCCTCCATTTCCATTGCCCACACCCATATCCTGTATGAATCGATCCAGGAAATTGCGGACCGGGATACCTACCTGCCCCTGATGCGTGATCCGGACAGATCCATCTACCTGCGTCAAGAAATGGATTCCCTGATACTGGGTCTGTATGAAGCCTATGGCCAGCAGTGGTACAAGAACGGTGTGCCATGGGATTATGCCCAGGAAGAACTGAACCCGGATTTTGACAATATTTCCGACTGCATCGAAGGCGGTATCGAACGCTTCCCCATCCTGGGAGAAACCGGTTTCAAACATGTCACGGCCGGTCCCATCACCTATACCCCCAACGCCGAACCCCTGGTGGGTCCGGCCGCACCGCTGAAAAACTTCTACAATGCCTGCGGCTACAGCTTCGGTATCACCCAGGCAGGCGGCATCGGCCACTACCTGGCCGGGTGGATGATGAACGGCGAGCCGGAAATCGACCTGTGGCCCATGGATTCCCGGCGGTACGGTTCCTATGCCAACTGGGCGTATAATACGGAAAAAATTGCCGACACCTATCCCAGGCTTTATTCCACCATTTATCCCAATGAGTTCCGGGATGCAGCCCGTCCCAACCGCACCTCCCCCATCTATGAATACCAGAAACAGGCCAATGCGGTGTTCGGGGACTACTACGGATGGGAATGCCCCAACTATTTTCCGCCCAAAGGCGAAGATGAATACGAAGAACCCACATGGAGAAGGTCCAATGCATTCAAGCACGTGGGCGCGGAATGCAAACATGTCATGGAAAAAGTGGGCATCATTGATCTGACCCGGTTTGCCAAAACAAAAATTGCAGGCCCCGGCGCAAAAGACTGGCTTAACAAGATGACCTGTCAGAAGGTACCGGAAAAAGACGGCCGTATCGCCTTGAGCCCCATGCTGGACCATAACGGCAATTTCAAGACCGACATGACCGTGAGCCGTGTCAATGAAAATGAGTTTTTCTGTGTCACGGCCTCTGTGGGCAAAAAGCACGACCAGCACTGGATGACCGAAAACCTGCCCACCGACGGATCGGTGTGCATGGAGGACATCACCTACCAGATGGGATGCCTTGTTCTGGTGGGACCCAACTCCCGCGAAGTGCTGGCCAAGGTGGCCTATGACGATGTTTCCAATGAAGCCTTCAGGTTCGGTACCTCCCGGGAGATTTACGTGGGCCGGACCAAATGCCGGGTCAACCGCATGAACTACGTGGGAGAACTGGGATTTGAGATTTTTCATCCCGTTCAGCACCAGATCACCCTGTATCATGATCTCATGAATGCCGGCGCAGACTTTGATATCCGGCTCATCGGCATGCATGCCATGGATTCCATGCGTCTGGAAAAAGGATACCTGGCCTGGAAGAGTGAAATGAACGTTCATCACACCCCCCTGGAAACCAATGTGGCCTGGACCGTGAAAATGGACAAGGAGTTCAACGGGAAAAAAGGCCTGGAAAAGCAGAAAGCAGAAGGGATTGCCCAGAAGCTGGTGTGCATGGTGGTGGAAGCCACAGATTCCGATCCATTCGGGTACAACCCGATTTTTGCGGGTGAGGAACGTATCGGCATGACATCTTCCGGTGGATACGGCCACCGGGTTGAAAAGAGTATTGCATTGGGGTATGTTAAACCCGAGTTTGCCAAAGAAGGCGCCCAGCTGGAAGTGGAGATCCTGGGACGTAAGCGCAGCGCACAGGTTGTGGCCATGCCCTTGTATGATCCCAAAAACGAAAAAATGAAAAGCTAACATCGATTGTTTGAGGTTAAAAATATGAAAATTTGTGTGTGTGTAAAACATGTGCCTGACACGGCAGCCACCATCAAAATTGAAGGTGAAAACGCATTCAAGGATTCGGAAATCAAGTTTGTTGTCAATCCTTATGATGAATACGGGGTGGAAGAGGCTGTTAAACTGAAGGAAAAAAACGGCGGTGAAGTGGTCATCGTTACTGTGGGAAAAGCGGAAGCAGCCGCCACCATCCGGTCTGCCCTGGCCATGGGTGCTGACCGGGCCATCCTGGTAACAACAGACAGCCAGTTTCTGGATGCCTCGCTGACGGCAAAAGCCCTGAAGTCGGCCATGGAAAAGGACGGACTGCCGGACCTGATATTCACCGGCAAAGGGTCTGTTGATTCTGAAAGTTTTCAGACCCAGTACCGGCTGGCCCATTCCCTTGGCATACCTGTGGTGAACGAGGTGAGCACCCTGAGTGTGGACGGTAAAAAGGCGGTGGCTGAACTGGAGGTCGGCGGCGGGGACAAGCAGGTCATTGAGATGGGCCTGCCCTGCGTCATCGGGGCCACCAAAGGGTTGAATGAACCCAGGTATCCCAAATTTCCGGACATCATGAAGGCCAAGAAAAAGAAAATTGACGAAATGACCCTTGCAGATATTGGCATTGATGCATCCGCCCCTGGCGTGACCCTGGAAAAACTGGAACCTGTGCCTGAAAGAACCGGTGCAAAAATGATTGAGGGATCACTGGAAGAACAGGTAACCGAACTTATCCGGGTCCTGAAAGAAGATGAAAAGGTTTTATAAAATAAGGAGATAAATGTTATGGCCAGTACTGGCATATTGATTGAAACTGAAAACGGTGCGGTCAAGGAAACCTCTCTGGGGGTGATGACAGCTGCAGCCGGTCAGAAAATAATCGCTTTGGTAACCGATGCAGATCCGGCAGGCCTCAAGGACAAACTGGCGGAATATGGTGCAGCCAAAATCGTGAAACTGACTGCCGCAGGCAAGGATGTGTCGGCCAGCCCGGATCTTGCGGCCCTTGCCCTGGCAGCGGCTGTGGAAAAATACAGCCTCACCGCCCTTCTGGGTACCGCATCCACCACAGGAAAAGACCTGTTTGCTCGCATTGCGGCCATCATGGACCAGCCATTGGTGTCTGACTGTGTGGCCCTGGATATTGCGGCCAAAACAGCAAAAAAATCCCATTTTTCCGGTAAAACGTTTGCCACCCTGAAAGTGGATGCAGCCGTTTTTCTGGCAACGGTGCGGCCCAATGCCATTGAGGCCAAGGCTGCCCCGGCTGCAGGGGAAATAGAAGAATTCTCCGCCGATGTGACCGATCCCGGACTTGTTACCATCAAAGAGGTGAAAAAAGGTGACAGCGACAAGGTGGATCTCACTGAAGCCCCTGTCATTATTACCGGGGGCCGTGCCATCAAAGCGGCGGAGAACTATAAGATGCTGGAGGCCTGTGCCGCCAAGATCGGCGCGGCAGTCGGTGCGTCCAGAGCAGCGGTGGATGCCGGATATGCCCCCCATTCCATGCAGGTGGGCCAGACCGGGAAAACCGTATCTCCCAAACTGTATATTGCCTGCGGCGTATCCGGTGCTGTCCAGCATTTTGCCGGCATGAAGACCTCCAAGGTGATTGTGGCCATCAATGAAGACAAAGATGCCCCTATTTTTGCCAAGTGCGATTACGGGATTGTGGGGGATATTTTTGATGTGGTTCCGGTACTGACTGAAAAATTATAACCTGAAACTGAACCCGGGACCTGTGGCAGCAGCAGGACCCGGGTCTCTTTACCATAAAAAGGGGACCGCCATGAAACTGCTTGTTGCCTACGACAAAAACACCTCTACTTCCAAAGTTTTGGACAAAGCGTTGAAGCGGGCCAAAGAGTCCAATGCCTATGTATACCTGATCAGGACCTGTGATCCGGATACAAAGGAAAGGGAGATCCAGGAACTGGAACACAGGCTCAACGAGATCCGCAAGGAGGTATTTAAAAAACACGGAATTCAAAGTGAAACCCATATCCTGATCCGGGGGTTGACACCGGGCGAAGATATTGTGCAGTATGCCTATGAAAAAGATGTGGATGAAATCATCATTGGCATTAAAAAGCGGTCCAAGGTGGAAAAACTGGTATTCGGGTCCACGGCCCAGTACATCATACTGGAGGCCCATTGTCCGGTGCTGACTGTAAAATAAGCAAAAACGGCATCTCTGTGGATACCCGTTCCAGAGAATTGTCCGATCTTTCACAAACATCAACGACCGTGGTGAAGAAATTTAAGATTTAGGGCAGATAGTTCATGGTGCAAACAGACCCCTAAAGGCCGGCTGCCGGGGGGATATTTTTATAACCATAACCAAAAGGAAAAAGGAGTTGCATTTATGAAAGACAGGTTTGATACTGATTATCAGGTAGGACAGGACAGTTTAAAAAAATGGGGAATGGATGTACATCCTGCTTTTTTTTGTCGTGGCTTACCTGGTTGTCGTTTTTATTATTCTAACCTTGTGGAATCCGGTAGAAGCCAAAAAGGTGTTTGACGGTACCAAATCATGGACCATAGAAAATTTTGACTTATTTAAAGGAGGATTTAACCTTGGAGAATAATGGTAAAAGTAATGAAAAGATGACTTTTTGGATTGCACTTGTAGTTATGATTCCATTTGTAATTTTTGGCGCTGCCGCACCCGAAGCATTCGGTAAAGCTGCTGATGTAGTATTCAAATACATGAAGGAAGCATGGGGCTGGAGTTTTATCATGGGCGCCAGCATTTTCCTTTTCCTGACTGTGTTTTTACTGCTCAGCCCTGTAGGTCAAATCAGGCTGGGTGGAGATGATGAAAAACCGGAATACTCCAATATGGCCTGGTTCGCTATGCTTTTTAGCTGCGGTATGGGTATTGGTCTGCTTTTCTGGGGTGTTTCCGAACCGATGTGGCACTATATGTGGCCGCCTCACGGTGAAGCAAAAACTGCTGGGACAGTGCACCTGGCCATGCAGTACTCTTTCTTCCACTGGGGTTTTCATCCCTGGGCTATTTATGCTGTAGTTGCCGCTTCCCTTGCTTACTTTTCTTATCGTAAGGGATTACCGATGCTGCTTAGTTCCTGCCTTGAGCCGATCCTCGGCCGTAAGGGTATTGAGGGCCCCTGGGGGATTCTGGTTAATGTAATCGGTGTTTTTGCCACCCTCTTTGGCCTGGCTACTTCTCTGGGTCTTGGCGCTATGCAGATTGGCGGCGGCCTGGAAGAGTTATTCGGCTTTACAAGTGGCGCGGCTTTGTGGTTGGCCATCGTTATAATAGCCACGGTTGCAGCGATTATCTCCACAGTAACTGGTA
>JAABRW010000036.1 GCA_011390695.1 Desulfotignum sp. | reverse complement strand
AGCGGCTGCAGTAGCACAGGCCATAGAGCATTATACTGATAAAGATATTGCTGAATTGGCAGAGATCATTTCAAAAATGAAACAGGTTGCAAACAACTGCGGTTCTGTATCAGATCAAGCTCCATTGGATAAAGCTTTCCATGATCTTCTTTTTTCCCGCATTGACAATGAATTAATTGTTGAACTTTGCCGTCGAACGTGTCAGGGAATTTCAAAATTTCTCCTATACAGACAGTGGGTTAAATTGTTTCCTGCAATAAGAGTCTACGAACGACATAAAGAAATTATTGAAGCATTAAAAACAAAAGACCCCCAAGTTATTGAGTTTGTGATTAGAAATCATTATATGGAATCGGGTGAAAGGATGTCTGTTTTTGGCGTAGATGTGTATAAAGAATAAAAATCAAAACAATTCTGACCAAATAACAATTGATCTAAAATTTACACTAATATTTCAAAAGAGAGGATACAAAATGAATTTTACAAAATTTCCCAGAAGAAAATATTTACAAGGTCCAACACCTATTGAACCCATGCCGGCATTAAGCAAAGCACTTGGGGGAGATATAAATCTTTATGTGAAACGTGATGACCTGCTTCCTGGTTGTGCTGGTGGGAATAAAACCAGAAAACTCGAATTCTGCATGGCAGATGCTCTTGAGAAAAGAGCAAATACTATCATTACCTGTGGTGCTGTCCAGTCAAACCATGCAAGACTGACCGCCTCCTGGTCTGCCAAAGAAGGCCTCGATTGCCACCTGGTCCTTGAAGAGCGGGTTAAAGGCTCTTATAAGCAAGAGGCCAGCGGAAACAATTTTTTGTTTGAACTGCTTGGTGTTAAAAGTATTACTGTTGTTGAGGGTGGTTCAGATATGATGGCAGAGATGGGTAAAAAAGCTGATGAGCTTACCATTGCTGGTAAAAAACCCTATATCATTCCAGGTGGAGCCTCTAATACGATCGGTGCCACAGGGTATGCAGCCTGCGCTGAAGAAACCATGACCCAGCTCAATGACATGCGGCTTAAAATAAATCACATTGTGGTGCCTTCCGGGTCTGCAGGCACCCACGCAGGTATGGTGGTCGGCATGACAGGTGTAAACGGTAATATTCCCATTAGTGGCGTGAATGTATCAAGAGCCAAAGATATTCAGGAAGATATTGTTTACAAACTGGCAGTGGATACAGCGGAAAGACTTGATGTAAAAAGCGGAGTTAAGCGGGAAGATATTGTATGTTTTGACCAGTATGTCGGCCCTGGCTATTCTGTACCGACAGATGCTATGGTTGAAGCAGTGAAGCTCTTTGCCAAAAATGAGGCTATTCTTCTTGATCCGGTATATTCAGGTAAAACAGCTGCAGGCCTCATTGATATTGTGCGTAAAGGTCATTTTTCGAAAGGATCTAATGTATTGTTCCTTCATACTGGCGGATCACCTGCCTTGTATGCTTATATGGATACGTTTAGGCAGTAAAAAATGCTAAATTTAGAAAGCCTTTCAGCCCCCTTCTTTATACCCGGAAGAACCAAAATGGCAGAAAAAAATTGTTGAGATGTTCTTGGAGGAATTGTTCCTGAAGCAACTGTAGATTTAATGCATCGCATTATACATCTGAAACCTGCGTTGGATGATATTGATCATATCCATTGTATTATTTGATCATAACCTAAAGATCCCATCCAGGATAGAAGCTATCATACAGATACCGGGATAAACCGTTCAATGCAGTAATGCCCTGTCCGGCATTGGTGCAGTCAACAACCTGTTTTTATGAATTTTTTACAATCCGGACGATCTCTTCGGCCAGTACCTGGGAAGCATCAATGGTGTCAAGGGGCAGGTCTCCGCCCAGGGCGCTCAGTTCCGTGCACGCCACAATGGCCACCCGGACGCCCTGGGCCTTTAAATACTGACAGACCCGGGCATACTGCAGGTGAAGATCCGGGGAAATGCGGCCGGTCTTCACCTGCCGGATGATACGGAAAAGAAGGTCCTGGCGTTCGGGATCCGGCCAGACTTCCGTCATTCCCAACGATTCATCAAAGCCTCTGGTGTAAAGCTTTGTCATGGCCACGGCAGGAGAGGCCAGCATCCCGATCTTTTTCTCTTTGCTATACCTTGTTTTCACCTGTTCCACCACCCGGTCGACCATGTTGACAACGGGTATGTTGACCGCCTGCTGCACCGCATCATAATAATAGTGGGCTGTGTTGCAGGGGATTACCAGAAAGTCAGCGCCCCAGGCCTCCAGCCGCCGGCCCATGTCTGCCATGACCGGCCCGGGGTCTTCTCCGTCCCCTTCAATAATGGCCTTGATCCGAGAAGGCACCTTGGGGTTGTTGTCCACAATGCACCGGATATGGTCCTTGTCATCTGTGGCCGGGGTCAGGCGGATGATGCGCTGCATAAGGTCCACTGTGGCCTCAGGTCCCATTCCGCCGATGATGCCCACAATTTTTTCACGGGTTTGTGTCATGTTCTCTGCTTTCTCTCAAATGTCTGTCCGCCAGGCTGCAATGTCAGAGCAGTCGCCCTGAAATGTAAGGGCGGCTGCTGTTCGTTTATCTGCATGTCGGCTGTTTCTGACGGCAATTCCTGGTGTCTATTTCTGACGGCTATTTTCGAAAGGTATCCATATAGGCATACAGGGCTGGAGATCCGCCGGTATGGAGAAACAACACCTTTGCGCCGGGTGTGAAATGGTCTTTTCTGATCAGATCAATCAATCCGGCTGCGGTCTTGCCTGAATAGACCGGATCCAGGAGAATCGACTCGGTCTGTGCAAACAGCTTTACCGCTTCCACCATGGCATCTGTGGGGATTGAATACCCCGGCCCCACATACTGGTCAAAACACACAAACGATTTGCGGTCCATTGCAGTGCTTATCCCCAGTTTCTTTGCTGTTTCAAGAGCCAGTTTATATACGATTTCCTCCTGGATATCCTTTTTTCTGGACACATTGATACCGCTGACCGGAATATTGCTGCTGGAGCCCACCATACCCACAACCATACCGGCATGGGTGCCTGCAGATCCGGACGGCACAACAATATGGTCAATATTCAGGTGCATGTCGTTAAGCTGTGTCATTGTTTCTGCAGCACACGACACATATCCCAGCGCACCGATGGCATTGGATGCCCCCCCTGGAATAATATAGGGATGTCTGCCTTTTGCCTCAAGTTCGGCAGCTTTTTTTTCCATGGCACCCATCATATCGGTTCCGCCGGGCATCACCTCGATGCTTTTTACCCCCATGAGTTCAAACAGAAAATTGTTGCCACTGGCCTCTTTTTTATAAGAGCCTTTCACCCGCTCTTCCAGCACCAGGTGGCAGTCAAGGCCTTCTTTCACAGCCCAGGCCAGGGTCAGGCGGCAGTGGTTGGACTGCACCGCACCGCAGGTGATGATGGTGTCCGCCTTTTTTTCCATGGCATCGGCAATGCAGAACTCCAGTTTTCTGGTTTTGTTGCCCCCGCCTGCACCGGGAAGCAGGTCGTCACGTTTCACATACAGGGTGATATCCTTACCAAGACGTTTGCTTAACGCCGGCATGGGCTCGATGGGTGTGGGGGTGTGAATGTATTTTCTTCTGGGAAATTGTGCAAAATTCATGGGGATATTCCTTTTTATTTAAATCAGGGTTTCGGGTAATAAAAAAAATCGTAGATTTCTTATGCAGCCTCCCGGGGCAATATCCGGTCAGCCACATCTGCAATTATCTGTGCGATCTTCTCGCAGTCTGCCAGATCAAAGGTCAGCGGGATTCTCATATCGCACATTTTGAACAATACTCTGTCAGTATTGGGCAAATCGGGCAGATTGTCAAAATATTTCCAGCTGGTATAGGCGCTGGTGAACCCCACCGGCTTTTTGTTGCCGAACCATTTGAGTTCAACGCCCCGGGCCAGACAGGTATCCAGAAACCGCCGGATCACGGTTTCATTGTCCGTATCCAGCGTGAACTGAATGGAACTGCCCACATACTGTTCTTTTGGGTCCCGCTGCGGACAGTGAATGCCCGGTATCTGGTTCAGGCGGGATTCAAGCAGGCGGTATCTGCGGTTCCATCTTTCGCACTGGGCATCAAGGGTCTGTATCTGAGGCCGCAATATGGCGGCCCGCAAATTGTCCATGCGGCAGGAGTAGTTGGGAACAATCTCTCTTATGGCATCAAACACCGCGTCATCCGGTCTGGAAAGGTGCCGGTCATAATTCATGTATGATCCGGAATAGATGATGGCCTTTGCAATAAGATCCGGGTCATCTGTCACCAGCAGACCGCCTTCACCGGAATTGATATGCTTGTAGGTCTGGGTGCTGAAACAGGCTGCAGCCCCGAAGGTGCCGGACAACCGCTCGTTCCATCTGGCCCCCATGGTATGGGCGCAGTCTTCGATCAGGGTAACATTGTTCTGCGTACAGATATCAACGATTTTATCCATATCAGCAATGTGTCCCCGCATGTGGGACATCATGAACCATTTGACATCTTCGGGCTTTGCCTTGGCAGCCAGATCATCAAAATCAATGGTATAATCATCGGTGATCTCCACCAGCACAATCCTTGCCCCGGCATTTTCAATGGCACCCGGAACCGGGGCCAGGGTGTAGGCATTGCACAGGATCTTTTCATTCTCCTTTACACCGGTACTTTTCAGAGCCAGGTACATGGCACTGCCGCAGGAGGCACAGGCCAGGCAGTATTTTTTTCCCATGTACCCGGCAAATTCCTTTTCCAGCAAAGCAGCCTGGGATATGCCATCTTTGCCGACATTGTACCGGTGAATCCGCCCTGATTTCAGAATAGCGACAGCCGCTTCTATGGCCTGGTCGCCAATGGGTTCCTGACGGGTAAAACTTTTTGAAAAAACAAGTGTCTGTTCAGCTGGTTCTGACATGTTAACCGACTCCGGATTACGCAAAAGTATTATGAATAGTGTTTCTGGGAATACACTTTAAAATCCCGGTCCTGGTCTGGAAAAAATTTTTTCAACCGCCAGTCACAGGCCCGTGCATGGCCCTCCATGCCCTCCACCCGGGAAAGCCTGGATGCCCGGGCACTCATCTCTTCACAGGCCTGCTTTTCAATTTCCTGGTAGGTGTAAATTTTTAAGAACTTATGCACATTCAGCCCGCCTGAAAAATATCCGGCCTTTTTGGTGGGCAGGATATGATTGGTGCCGGAACATTTATCTCCATGGGGAACCGTGCAGTATTCCCCCAGAAAAAGCGAGCCATAGGATTTCAGGTTGCTGCACCACCATGCAAGATCCCGGGTCATTACCTGTATATGCTCAGCCGCATATTGGTCACTGACAGCAGCCATCTCTTCCCGGTTTTCGCAAAGAATGATTTCACCGTAATCCCGCCATGAGGATGCCGGCACATCCGGATCCGGCATGTCTGCAATCACCCGGGGCATGATGTTGAGTACCTGTTCCCCCAGTTCTCTGGAATCGGTGAACAGCCAGACCGGGGAATCATAGCCGTGTTCGGCCTGGGATACCAGGTCCACGGCGATGGTCATGGGATCTGCGGTGTCATCGGCAATGATGGCCGACTCTGTGGGACCGGCAAACACATCTATGGCACACATACCGGATCCGGCAAGGATCGCCTTTGCTTCTGCAACATAGGCGTTGCCGGGGCCTGCAATGATGTTGGCCGGCTGCCCGGTAAACAACCCGAATGCCATGGTGGCGATGGCCTGCACCCCGCCCATCTCAAGGATAATATCTGCGCCGGCCACATCCATGGCATAGGCCACGGCCGGATCGATACTGGTCCCCCGGGGCGGTGAGGCTGCAATAACGGTCTTGACCCCGGCCGCTTTTGCCGTGGCCACACTCATGATGGCGGAACAGGCATGGGCAAACCGACCTCCGGGCACATAACACCCGGCCGTCTCCATGGGAATGATCCGCTGCCCCAGGCGCACCCCGGGATAGGCCTGGGTTTCAAACTCCTGGATGCTGTCTCTCTGGGCTTTTGCAAAGGCGGACACCTGCTGGTGGGCAAACCGGATATCATCTTTGACCGGGTCCGGCACTGTGTCTATCAACTGCTGTCTTTTTTCATCACTGAGAATGAAATCATCTTTCCAGTTATCAAACTTCAGTGCCAGTTTCTGCACTGCTTTTTCCCTGTCTTTTCTGATCTCATCCAAAAGGCCCTGGACAATGGGCCGGATCTCTTCGCTGTGGGATTCAGCGCTTTTCAACGCTTTTTTGATATGCAACATGTCTTTACAGTCTCCATGGGTTGTTGATTCAATACACATCGTCATTCAGACCCCGGCCTGCTGCGGCGGCACCTGTGTTTACAGCATAAGATAAATCAGGGGCCGCTGAAACCGGGCCTGCGGATCAATATCCAAAAACCTTGGGCAGCCAGAGGCAGATTCCTGGAATATAGGCCACCAGGAATACGGCAATTATCTGTACAAAGGAAAACGGAATGGCTTGAACGGAAATCTCCTCAATGCTCACCTTTCCGATCCCGGATGCAATGAACAGGTTTTCTCCCAGCGGCGGTGTTTCAAACCCGATTTCACAGCACATGACCAGAACAATGCCAAAATGAATGGGATCGACCCCCAGCGTGGTCATGACCGGCAGCAGTACCGGCGTGACCAGCATGATGGTGGCCAGGGTCTCCATGAACATGCCGATCAGGATCAGAAAAAT
>JAABRW010000035.1 GCA_011390695.1 Desulfotignum sp. | reverse complement strand
GCAATGCCCTGAAGGGAAATTTCGGCAAATCCTATATCTCCCAGGTGGATGCCCTGGACACCATTTTAGAACGGTTCCCGGCCACATTTGAACTGGCTCTCACCGCCATTTTTATTTCCCTTACAGCAGGGGTCCTGCTGGGCGTGGTGGTGTCCATCAAACCCGGAAGCCTGGTTTCCCGGGCCATCATGGCCGGTTCCCTGGGGGGCATATCCATTCCCACTTTTTTGATGGGGATTTTATGGGTCATGCTGTTTGCCGTTTATCTGGAGTGGCTTCCGCCTTTCGGCCGGGGGGAAACCGTGCAGATCGGACCCTGGCGTACCGGCTTTCTGACCCTGGACGGCCTCAAGCACATCATCATGCCGGCGTTGACCCTGTCCGGATACCAGCTGGCCGTGATTCTGCGCCTCACCCGGGCCGGGATGCGCGAGGTGTTGTCTGAAGAATACATCAAAACCGCCTGGTCCAAAGGATTGTCCCCGTTCACAGTCATTGTCAAGCATGCCCTGCGCAACGTGCTCATTCCCGTGGTCACCATTGCGGGTTTGAGCTTCGGGGAACTCATTGCATTTTCCATTGTCACGGAATCCATTTTCCAGTGGCCGGGCATGGGCAATCTGCTGCTGGTGTCCATTTTTGAAACCGACCACCCTGTTATCGTCACCTATATCATGATGGCGGCCTTTATTATTCTTTCCATCAATATTCTGGTGGACCTGCTGTATGCATGGCTGAACCCCAAAATTCAATACAACTAGGGAACCCATGATCAAGAACATACTACAATCAAACCTTGTTTACAGCTTTGTCAGGGACATCTCCGCCATGACAGGGGCCCTGCTGCTGGTGATCTTTATCTTCTGCGCCCTGTTTGCCCACATCCTGGCCCCCATGGACCCGTATGAGCTTACCACGGTGGAGCTGTCCGACTCCCTGATGGCCCCGGCATGGATGGAAACGGGCAGCCTGTCCTTTCCCCTGGGCACGGATGACCAGGGCCGGGGCATCTTGTCCACTATATTGTTCGGGCTGCGCACCTCTTTGATGGTGGGTTTTTCCGTGGTGGTGGTATCCAGCATCCTGGGTATCTTTTTCGGCATGCTGGGCGGCTTTTACGGCGGTATCCTGGATGCCTTTATCATGAGAACCGCAGACACGGTATTTGCCTTTTCCACCACCCTGCTGGCCATTCTGCTGCTGGGCATATTCCAGAGCCGCAATATCTGGACCGTGGTGTTTGCCATCTGCATTGCCGGGTGGGTGAAGTACGCCCGCACCATCCGGGGAACGGTGCTGGAAGTCAAGGAAAATGCCTATATTACGGCTGCCAAGGCCTCGGGTGCCAAAGATTTCAGAATATTGTTCCGGCATGTGCTGCCCAATGCCCTGCCCCCTGTTTTTGTGCTCATGGCCGTGGACCTGGCCGTTGTGATCATGCTGGAAGCCACTTTAAGTTTTCTGGGGGTGGGGGTGCCCATCACGGAACCCTCCCTGGGCATGATGATCTCCATCGGCAAAAACTATATCTATGCGGGCATGTGGTGGATGGTGCTGTTTCCCGGCATGACACTGATTCTGCTGGTGGTGGCCATCAACCTGTTTTCCGACTGGCTCAGGGATGAGATGAATCCCAGGCTGGCGCTGCGGTCCTGATCCCGTGCCCCGGGTTCCTGCTGCTGATTTTTACCACGAACAACACCAAGGCCACGAAGAATGGAATTTACAGATATCGACCGGTTTCTGGATGATTTTAAACATATTGTAAACACAGACTCTGCTTCCGGAAACAATGACGGCGTGCTGAAAGTCGCACATTTTTTTCAGGAACGGTTTTCCCGCCTGGGCATGGCCTGTGGTATACAACTGCCGGGAAACGGTACGGTTCCCTGCCTCAAGGCCACCCTTGGGGACCCGCCCCATGATATGATGTTACTGGGCCACATGGATACGGTTTTCCCTGAAGGCGAGGCAGCCCAAAGGCCCTTTTCCCTCCAGGACAACCGGGCCCGGGGACCCGGGGTCTGTGATATGAAAGGGGGACTCCTGGTGGCGCTGCATGCCCTGGAAACCCTGAAAAAAACCGGGGACCTGGACAAAATGTCTGTCTGCGTGCTGTTCAACGGGGATGAAGAGACCGGTTCCACCCAGTCCCGGCCCCTGATCCTGGAGACGGCCAAAACCTGCCGCCGGGTCCTGGTGTTTGAACCCTGCCGGCCGGATTATCATCTGGTGAACCAGAGAAAAGGCGGGGGATGGTTTCACCTGGCGGTCACAGGCAAAGAAGCCCATGCCGGGGCAGATCCCCACAAGGGCGTCAATGCCGTGGTGGAGCTGGCCCACCTGGTTCCCCTGATCCAGGATCTCAATGATGAAAACCTGGGCACGTCCGCCCAGGTAACAGTGATCAGCGGCGGGGACAAAATCAATATCATTCCTGCCTATGCCAAAGCATCCGTGGATGTCCGGATTCTGGACCCCAAAGAAAAACAGCGGGTGGAGGATTTTTTCTTCCGGCTTTCCCGAAAACGGTTGTTTGCACAATCATTTATCAAAGTCTCCGGCTGTATTGACCGCCCCCCCATGACCGCCACCCCGGAAAGTCTGGCCATACAGGACCTGATCATGACCCAGGCCCGAAAAATAGGCATCACAATGGGGGCCATCACCACGGGGGGATGTTCCGACGGCAATCTGACCGCATCAGTGGGTATTCCCACCATTGACGGGCTGGGCCTCGTGGGCGCCAATTCCCACAGAAACGATGAATACGTGGAACTGGAAAGTATTCCAAAGATGGTTACCCTGATCAGCCGGGTCTGCCGGCAGCTGGCAGGCAAGTAATCCATAACAAACCCAAAACAAAGGGGAAATGCTAAAAAGACCGGATGTCCTCCACCACAAAAGGGGTGCTCTGGATGGCCATACTCCTTTTTTTCACCCAGATCCGGGCCATACTCACGGACTCTCCTTCAATATTGGTCATGCTGGCCAGTTCCTCGGCAAATCCGATATCATGTATTTTAAACTCATAATAAAAAGTATTGGGTGTGAACGGATCCACAATAAGGATAATTTTTTCCAGGTCCCAGGGATGTTTCCTCGGGGACCCGGAAAAAGGCACATGGTTTTTTTTATCCACGTGACCGGATTTTTTATATGCCTGTATTTCTAATTTTTCTATAGGTTCCAGTATTGACAATGTCATGAATGTTCTCCTGTGCAATAACAAAATTTAATCATGCCCATGAAAGCCATTATACTGGGTTTTTAAAAAAAACGAAGTAATTTTTTTCCTCAGTCCTGCTGCTTCATCCGTTCCACAACATCAGCCACCCGCTCACCCCCGGGCGTGGCAGCGTCAGGATTTATCTCCACCAGCGCTTCCCATGCTGCCAAAGCACCTGCCAGGTCATTTAAATCCGCCATAAGAACAACCCCTTTGTTGAACAATGCGGTTTCAAAACCAGGAGATACAGCCACTGCACGGTCAAAGGCCTGGATGGCTTTTTCAGGCTGTCCGGACCGCCGGTACATTACCCCCAGATCAGTTATGACACCGGGATTTTCAGGCGCCAGGGCCAGTGATTTTTCATATGCCTGGATGGCTGCATCAAACTGGTTGGTATCAAAAAACAGGTGACCCAGTTTTGCCCAGGCCTTGGCATCTTCCGGATTCTGTTCCAGATATTTTTCAAGCTCCGAAATCCGGGCATCCGTTTCAGCTGGAGTGTCGGGTGCCGGCGGTCCAGTGGTGTCAGCATGCATATGGTCGGCTGATGTTTCTTGTGCCAGTTTAAAAGATGTATAGGCAGCACCAAGAATGAATCCGGCTGTAATGGAAACCAGGATGGCCATATAAAAGGTCTGACGGGTTATAGTTCCGGTATTTTTTTTCTTCATGTCTTTTTCCATGGGTATTTTCTCTCCTTCTGAAATGCACGGACAGACCTGCCGGCTGTAAAAAAGCCCCTGATCCGGTCTCGGGCCAGGGGCTTTTTATTTTCAAGCCATGATATGGCTTTTAAACAAGTAAAATGGTCAGCTAGTCAACAGTTACGTTTGCAGCAGCAGGGCCTTTCTGACCGTTTTCAATGTCAAAGGTTACATGATCGCCTTCATTCAGCGATCTGAATCCTTCTCCATTGATTCCGGTGTGATGCACAAATACATCTTCTCCATTTTCCTGTTCAATAAATCCAAAACCTTTTGCGTCATTAAACCATTTTACAATACCTTTAGCCATATTGGCACTCTCCTGTATAAAAAATAAACATAAATCGGTTTCCAGCGGTCTTCCAACCAATGAAAAAAACCTGAAGAAACCATCTGTGACTGCATACCAGCAGCACAGGTTGGTTTATCGTATCGCATCACAATCAAATGTCAAGCATAATATCCTGCAAACAGTACCTGCAGTATTCATGGATGGCTGAATCCTGTCTTCCTTCACTGGTTGCATCTTTGACACCACCCTGGCCCGGCCGGTCGCACCACTGCAATCTTTATCCCCATCCATGAAATTATTGTGAACGCCAAGTACCTGAAAATACATATTATTAAAACCCGATATTTTTATGCTTTCAGGCTGGCATGTATTGTGCTGTTATTCTTCCAAATTAATGCCGGATAACCCAAGAATTAAAAAATGCAAGGAGAAGCAGAAAATGGAAAAAATAGCAGTAGTAGGGTGTGGTTCATACATGGATCAGGGATATGGATGCCCGGGGGAATGGCGGTGTCTAAAGGCCGCAGCCCTGGGGGAAGGAAAATTTGAGGAACCGGCAGCAGTTGTGGCATTTATCAAATGTGAGTGCCCGGGCAGGACGGTATTGCCGGCCCTGGGCATGGCAGCCAAAATTTCTGAAATCAAACCGGATAAAATCTATTTAAGTTCCTGTCTTGTGAATGCCAGACCAGGGTGTCCCTATACGGCTGCCGAAGATCTGGCCGCACTCATCCAGGAAAAGACCGGTACAGAAGTGATTATGGGAACCCATGATTATCATTGATTTCTCTTATGACACCTTACATTCAATGATCAATTTTGAACTTGTGAAAAGTTTTCCAGAAACCATACACAAAATTTGTTGACCAGAGATTTTAAAGAAAGGAAAATTCCATGGCAGAAGCTGTCATAAAACTTGGTAAAAAAAAGCAGACAACCACATTCATGGACAAGGTCAAGGAGATTCTGCCTGAAGGCGGAAACCTGAATGCCTGTCTCACCTGCGGGGCCTGTGCCTCGGGCTGCCCTGCCACAGGGCTTGCCGATATGGATCCCAGAAAATTTCTGCGCATGGCCGCCCTGGGCATGGATGAAGAAATTGCCGCATCCAACTGGCCCTGGATGTGCACCATGTGCCAGCGCTGCATCTATGTCTGCCCCATGAAAATCGATATCCCCCAGCTGGTTTTCAATGCCAGGGCCCTGCGGCCCAGAGAAGAACGGCCCAAAGGAATCTTAGGCTCCTGTGACATGGCATTGAAAAATGATACCACCTCTGCCATGGGTACCACGGAAGAGGATTTTGAATTTGTTATAGAAGACGTACTCGAAGAATACAGAGAAGCCCAGCCGGAATTTGCCGACATGGAAGCACCCATTGACAAGCAGGGGGCGGAGTTTTTTCTGAACCAGAACTCCAGGGAACCGGTTACAGAACCGGATGAACTGGTGCCCTTGTGGAAGATCCTGCACCTGGCCGGGGTGGACTGGACCTACGGCAGCAAAGGCTGGGCCGGGGAAAACTACTGCATGTTTCTGGCAGACGACGAAGCCTGGAAACATGTCACTGAAATGAGTGTCAAGCAAGCCAACAAGCTGGGGTGTAAGACGTTTCTCAATACCGAGTGAGGGCACGTGACCTTCTCAGTCCGGGCCGGACTGAAAAAATTCAACCTGGAACATAATTTTGAAGTAAAAAATCTGTATGAATACTATGCCAAGTGGATCCGTGAAGGCAAGCTCAAGGTCAATTCCGACTGGAACAAGGACCTGGGCATCAAATTCACGGTACAGGATCCCTGCCAGATCGTGCGCAAAAGCTATGGAGACCCCATTGCCGAAGACCTGCGCTTTGTGGTCAAATCCGTGGTGGGAGAAGAAAATTTTGTGGACATGCAGCCCAACCGCTCCAACAACTTCTGCTGCGGCGGGGGCGGCGGTTTCCTGCAGTCCGGGTTCAAGGAGGAACGCCTGGAGTACGGCAAAATAAAAGACGATCAGATCAAGGCCACCGGTGCGGATTACTGCATTGCCGGCTGCCACAATTGCCATGCCCAGATCCATGAACTGAGCGAACACTATGGCGGCAACTACCCGGTGGTGCATCTGTGGACCCTCATCTGCCTGTCCATGGGGATCTTAGGCCCCAATGAACGAGAATACTTAGGAGATGATCTCAAAGAAGTCAACGTGTTCCACCCGGAAACCGCCATGTAGGGCTGTATTCTGATTGTCTGACTTTGACATTCTCAGTAACAGGCGTGGCCGGGCAGGCACAACAAAGCATGAAAGCTGTTAGCTGTTAGCTGTTAGCCTTTAGCTGTTAGCTGTTAGCTGAGTACTGATGGCTGACGACTTTTATATAAACAGCCGTGGCCTGGCAGGCACAAAAAAACATGAAAGAATAATGCTGAATATGGGCCGGTCCCATTCAAGGGACCGGCCCCTTTTTGTCCCGCACCCTGCCCTGTTGACATTTTTTTTTTAGTCATCCTCCTGTCCCGCCGCACGGTGGATTCATTTTTTTTCCGTCAATCCATCGATT
>JAABRW010000034.1 GCA_011390695.1 Desulfotignum sp. | reverse complement strand
CCGTCCGGCGCAAAATCCAGGGGCTGGGGCTGGATGCTGCCCAGGACCGCCCCGCCGCCGGCTTCATATTTATAGGTATGGGCGGTCTGGCCCACGATATATTCCTCCCCCCGCTGACAGTGGCTTAGCAGGGCCACCAGGTTGGTCTGGGTACCGGAGGCGCAGAACAGGGCATCGGCCATGCCGGTCATGAGGGCCGCGGTCTGTTCCAGCTGGTTCACGGTAGGGTCTTCGCCGTACACATCATCTCCCACCGGGGCGGCCATCATGGCCTCCAGCATCTGTGGTGTGGGCCGGGTCACGGTGTCGCTTCTCAAATCAATCTGCTTCATGGTGTCTTTTTCCCTGTTATCTTTGTTTATCATCCAACCGCTTCTTACAACTTCTTTTTTGATTTGTAAACCGCCCGGAAATCTCATATTTGGGGGAAAGTCACTATTCGGGAAGGAAACGGCAGATTAGCGAGAATGCTTTCGGAAATGATCATACCTTCAACATTGCCGCATTGGAATATATTTCACTTTACATCCCTGAAATGCATGAATATAATTAAAATTCAACAGTTGAACGGTCAGGAGGAAAAATGGATATACCACAAAATCGAATGGTTGGATCTGATGAGCTTCAGCAGATTTTAGAACCATTGATACGAAGAATTATTCGGGAAGAACTTTTGAATATTGCCAGGAAAAATACAAATATATTTTCCTTGGACTCAGACATGCCCCTTTACAAAGATTTACAAGAAATTGCCCAACGGAAAAAAAACCACAAAATCGAACTATTTTCCCATGAAGAGGTATGGGATGACTGAACCGCGAGAATATCTTGCGAAATATGAAAAACAATTCATCAAAAATCTGAAACGATATCCATCAAACAGGAAACAAATCAAACGATGCGTGGAACGTATCATTCTTGACCCTTACTTTCACACTGAATTCCTTTCAGACAAGAGTGGCAAACTGAATTTGAAGGGTTGCAGAAGTTTTCGTGTCGATAGAAACTTTCGGATCATATTTGTTATCTGTGAGGAATGCATCCATATCCCTGAATGCGAATACTGTTTTTGTGAAAATTTTCCTGACAATACCATAATTTTTTTAACGGTCGGACCTCATGAAAAAGCCTATGCAATGAAATAGTCAGGACAAAATTTTAAAAAAAAACAATGAGATCAATCCTATGAACCATTCACGCACCTGGCTTTTCACCACTGTCATACTTGCGGCGGTCATGTTTGCCATGTCCCAGTTCTACCGGGCATCGGTGGCGGTGATCTCTCCGGATCTGATGCAGGAAATGGGATTGACCGCCCTGGATCTGAGCCGGATATCTGCCGCATTTTTCTATGCTTTTGCCATCATGCAGATCCCGGTGGGTATTTTCCTGGACACAGTGGGACCCAGAATCGCCATGACCGCACTGACCCTTTTGTCGGTGATCGGAGCCATTATCTTTGCCCTGGGCACCACGCCAGCCTGGCTGACATTCGGCCGGATTCTCCTGGGGGTCGGCATGGCCTGCAATTTCATGGGTGCATTGAAGCTGCTCACTGTCTGGTTTGAACCCCGGCAGTTTGCAACACTTTCCGCTGTGGTGGTTTCCCTGGGTACCCTGGGAAACATTGCCGCAGCCACCCCTCTGGTGCTCATGGTCAGTCTTGTGGGGTGGCGCCACAGCTTTCTTATCATTGCAGGATTTACTTTTGTCCTGGCCCTGGCTTTTCTGGCGGTGATCAAAGACCGGCCAAAGGCGGATACAGGGGGATTTGGTAACATTCCAGGCGGGCCAGCAGCAGAAAATGCCTGCAGTACAGGTGGGGTGTATGATACATACGGTAAAGGCGGTGCAGACGGTAAATCCGGTATCAGTGATTCTGACGGCAGGACCAGGACGCCGGCAGACGGCACCGATACCCGGCCCAGTGTTTCCGAGACCCTGGGACGGGCCTGGGCATTGTTTCATGAAAAAGACTATTGGATCATCTCAGCGGCCACCTTCTGCCGGTACGGGATCTATGCCGCTGTCCAGGCCCTGTGGGCAGGACCTTTTCTCATCCATGTCCTGGAATTGTCCCCGGTCACTGCCGGCAATATCCTTTTTTTGATGAGCATCGGTCTGATCCTGGGATGCCCTTTGTGCGGGTGGCTTTCTGATTCCCTGGTGGTATCCCGGAAAAAGATCATCATTCCCGGCATTTTCTGCATGGTGGGGCTGCTGCTGGGAATGAACCGCCTTTCCCCGGACACCGGTGTGTGGGTGGTATATCTGGTATTTTTTTTATTCGGCCTGGCTTCAGGATCCGGCCAGGTCATGTACGCCCATATCAAGGAGCAGGTGCCCCGGTCCAACGCCGGTATGGCCATGACCGGGATCAACTTTTTCACCATGGCAGGGGTGGCGGTATTTCTCCAGGGCATGGGCCATGTGATGGCCCGGTTTTTTCCTGATACCTCTTTGACCCTGCCCGCCTTTCACCTGGCATTTGGTTTGTGCAGCCTGTGCCTTGTGTGCATTGCCCTGTTGTATTGCCTTACCAAAGAAACCCTGGTAAAGTGAACACCAGCTTGCATAGCTGCCGGATATATTTACAAACCATGGGAGACAGGACTTTCTTATGAAAAATATACACAACATCACACCCGGGAAAACGCGTATCGGATTCATCGGCTTAGGGGTCATGGGCCGCAGCATAGCCGGTCATATCCTGGAAAACGGCTATCATCTCTGCGTATATACCCGGACCCGGTCAAAGGCGGCGGACCTGCTGGAAAAGGGCGCTGCATGGGCACCATCTCCAGGGGATCTGGCCAAACAGTCAGATGTCATAATTTCCATTGTGGGGTATCCGGCTGATGTGGAACAGATTTATCTGGGACCGGACGGCATTCTGGAAAATGCGGCTGCCGGCACCCTGGCCATTGACATGACCACATCAGACCCTGCCCTGGCCCGGACCCTTTACAATGAAGGACAGAAAAAAGAGATCCATGTGCTGGATGCCCCGGTGTCAGGCGGTGACCTGGGGGCCCGCAATGCCACCTTGTCCATCATGGCGGGAGGAGATGAACCTGTTTTCCACACAGTTCTTCCCCTGCTGGAAACAATGGGCAAAAACATTGTATACCAGGGTCCTGCCGGGTCAGGCCAGCATACCAAAATGGCCAACCAGATCGCCATTGCCGCGGGCATGGTGTCGGTGTGTGAAGCCCTGGCCTATGCAAAACGGGCAGGACTGGATCCTGAAACCGTGCTGGCCAGTATCGGCCAGGGTGCTGCCGGGTCCTGGTCCCTCAACAATCTGGGCCCCAGGATGATCCACCAGGATTTCGCCCCGGGATTCTATGTCAAGCATTTTATCAAGGACATGACCATTGCAGCTGATTCCGCCCGGTCCCTGGGCCTTGAAACACCCGGGCTGGATCTGGCCAAAAACCTCTACCACAGGCTTGCGGAAAAAGGCTGCGAAAATGACGGCACCCAGGCCCTCTTCAAACTCTTCAATTAGGGCGGGATCTGGGCAGCACCAGATTGAGGAATACCCCGAGAATGCCCGCAAGGCCTATGCCCTGGAGCTGGAACTGGCCTGCGGAAAAGCTCATGCCGCCGATGCCGAAAATCAGAATCAGGGCAACAATAGCAAGATTTCTGGCTTCCATGAGATCATCTCCGGAACGAACCAGGGTATTGAGACCCACCACCATGATGGCACCGAACAGCAGGAGCATGATACCACCCATGACCGGTGTGGGGATGGTCTGGAGCAATGCCCCCAGCTTGCCCACAAACGCCAGGAGCATGGCTGCGATGGCAGCCCAGGTCATGATGGCCGGGTTGAATACCTTGGTCAGGGCCACGGCACCGGTGACTTCTGAATAGGTGGTATTGGGCGGTCCCCCCAGAAAAGAGGCAATGCTGGTGGCCACACCATCGCCAAGCATGGTGTTTTTAATGCCCGGATCCTTGAGATAATCTTTTCCCGTGACCCCTGACACTGCCACCACATCTCCGAAATGTTCAATGGCCGGGGCAATGGCAATGGGAACAATATAAAATATAGCGGACAGGTTCCATTCCGGCAGCACAAAGGCGGGCACGGAAAGCCAGGCAGCGGTAAACAACGGAGAAAAATCCACAAACCCGAAAAACAAAGACAGTACATATCCGACCCCGATGCCGCAGAGAATGGGGATCAGCCGCAGGATGCCTTTACCCAGAATGGACACCAGGATGGTGGTGGCCAGGGCAGCCAGGCCCACGATCATGGCCTGGGTCTGGGGGAACAGCACAGCTGCGCCGTCTCCGGTTTTACCCATGGCCATGTGCACGGCCACCGGGGCCAGGATCAACCCGATGACCATGATGACCGGACCGGTGACCACCGGTGGCAGAACCTGGCGGATCACATCGCCGCCCCGCCACCGCACCAGCAGACTTAAGATAACATACAGCACCCCGGCTGCAGCCAGGCCGCACATGGTGCCGGGAATGCCCCAAGTCTGGACCCCGTAGATGATGGGTGCAATAAAAGCAAAGGAAGATGCCAGAAATACCGGCACCTTCCCCCGGGTGATCACCTGGAAAACAATGGTGCCCAGACCTGCGGTGAAAAGGGCCACATTGGGATCCAGTCCGGTGAGCAGCGGCACCAGGACCAGGGCGCCGAAGGCCACAAACAGCATCTGGGCACCTAAAAAACAGTCTTTCACCTGAAAATGATATTCTGTGGATGAAGGATCGGATACAGACATGGGTATTTTCTCTCTTTCTATTGAAATTTGGTTAATTGATAATGGTTAATGGATGATGGTTAATTTTGCAACATGCTTATGAAATAACCGGTCAGCCGTCCGGATTATTTATTTTTTTGTTGTGCCCGGCAGGGCTTTGGGTGTTGTTCGGATTGTTCTGGTTGTTTTACCGCTTTTTTATTTGGTGCCGAAGATTTTATCTCCTGCATCACCCAGGCCCGGCAGAATATAGCCGACATCATTGAGCCGCTCATCCACACTGGCGGTATAAACTTCCACATCCGGGTGTTTTTCCTTCAGCCTGGCAAGGCCTTCCGGCGCCGCCACCAGGAACAGCCCTTTGATTGTTTTACACCCGGCCTGCTTGAGCAGGTCAATGGTGGCAATGAGGGTGCCGCCGGTGGCCAGCATGGGATCCAGGATCAGGGCCATACGTTCCTCCATGGCTGAGGCTGTTTTCACATAATACTGCACCGGTGTAAGGGTTTTTTCATCCCTGTAGAACCCCACCACGCTCACCCTGGCAGAAGGAATCATGTCCAGCACCCCGTCCATCATGCCAAGTCCTGCCCTGAGAATGGGTACAATGGTGATCTTCTTGCCTTTTATTTTTTCGATTTCCACTTTGCCGGCCCAGCCCTCCACCACTTTTTTTTCCGTGCCAAGGTTTTTGGTGGCTTCATAGGTCAACAGCCTGGCAACCTCGGATGACAATTCCCTGAAATCCTTGGTGCTGATATCTTTCTGGCGCATGAGTCCCAGTTTGTGTTTGATAAGGGGGTGGTCCCCCACAAAAACGGTCATGACCTCTCCTTTATTTTATTGGTTTATACCCGGAAAATAAATCCTGTCATAATTATTAGAATCCGAGTATTCCGTCAAGACCATTAGTTCTGATATTGCAATAATTGTTTTTTTGTGCACAATTAGGCCCATGAACACATGGCCTTACATGGATGTTGCCGTCACCCTGCCCGTAAACCAGAGTTTTGTATATGCGGTGCCCGATTTTCTGGCAGACAGTTGTATGCCGGGTATGCGCGTACTGGTTCCATTTGGCCGGCGCAGGGTAACCGGGTATATCCTGTCCGGCAGACATGACAGCGGCGGGTATACTGCCAAAAAAATTCTGGATGTCCTGGATGACCATCCTTTGTTTCCGGAAAATGAAATTGCCTTTTTCAAATGGGTGTCCCATTATTATATCCACCCCCTGGGAGATACCATAAAGGCGGCTTTGCCTGCCGGCCTGGACCGCCGGGATGTGGCCTGCCTGTTTGCAACCACAGAAGGAAAAACAGCACTGGATAACGGCATTTTAACCCCCATCGAGGCAAAAATCATTGAGATGACCGACAAAAAACAGGGGGCCGGCCGCAACCAGGTGATCCAGGCAGTCAACAGCGTGTCGGTACGTTCTGTGATCCGGAAGATGGAGGCCCGGGGTCTGATATCTGTTTTTGCGGTATTGAAAAAAGAGGCCGCTTCCGTGCGCCGGGAAAAATTCATCAGCCCCGGCCCTGTCCAACCCGAACCGGGCAAAAAATTATCCCAAAAACGGCTGCAGATACTGGCCATTGTGGCCCGGAAAAAAGAGATCTCCCTGAGTGCCCTGAAAAGCCGTGTACCCACAGCTCCGAACCTGCTTAAATTTCTGGAAGCGGATAAACTGGTAACCATTACCCTGCGCCGGGTATTCAGAGACCCCCTCGGAGATCCTGTGGAGCCGGACACCCCGCCGGAACTGACCTTGGAACAGGCACAGGTGGTGGACACCGTGCGCACAAACCGGGAAAAAGGGTTTGTACCCTATCTTTTGTCCGGGGTTACCAGTTCCGGTAAGACCGAGGTGTATATGCGCCTGGCAGCAGACGCGGTCAACCAGGGCAGATCCGCTATTGTGCTGGTGCCGGAAATCGCGCTGATATCCCAGACCGAACGGCGGTTCCGGGCCAGATTCGGGGAAAAGATCGCTGTGATCCATTCCATGCTCACCCATGGGGAACGCCTGGACCAGTGGCGCA